>CAMOIK010000110.1 GCA_946615875.1 uncultured Verrucomicrobiota bacterium
GTCGGGACGCTTCCGACGCCGACGCGCAACGGCTATACTTTCAACGGCTGGTTCACGGCGGCCAGCGGCGGCACGAAAATCACAGCCACTACGAAAGTAACGAAGAACGTCACATACTACGCGCAGTGGGCGAAAACCGAAGCGCCGGAACTGTACGGCGGCGACTACATCGACAACGAACCCGCGTTCGAGGCGAAAGCCGCGACGCAGTTCACCGGCTACATCATGGACGGCAGCGGCAAAATGCTGGGCACGATCCTGCTGAAGGTGAGCAAGGCCAACAAACGCACCGGCTACGCAAAAGCGACGGGAACGGTCGTAACCTCCGACTCCGCAAAAAAGCTCACGTTCAAGGGCGACTGCGACGAAAACGGCGTCGCGACCATTTCCTGCAACGGGCAGGCACCGATGCGGCTCGAGCTTGGCGAAAATGCGCTCTCCGGTCAATGGGGCTCGAACGTGGTGCTTGGTTCGCGCAATTTCTTCATCTCCAAGAACAAGTCCGAGGCGGCGGAGGCGAAAACGATCCTCGCGGGGCTGTCCGGTTCCGTCAATCTCGCGTGGTCTAGCGACAATGGCTGGAATACGTTGACCGTGACGGTGGCGTCCAAGGGCAAAGCGCGCGTCGCCGGAACGCTCGCCAGCGGCGCGAAACTGTCTGCGACGGCGCAGATGACGATCGGCGACGACTGGTGCGCGATCCCCGTTGTCGTGAACAAGAAAGCGAACCTGGCGTTCACGATCTGGCTGAAGCAAGATGGCAGCGGCGCGGTCGTCTCTGGCATAGACGCGAAGGCGGGCAAACCAAAGTCGCTGAAGAACGGCGCGAAATTCCGCGTATCCAAGACGGCGTCGCTTTGGTCGAAACTCGCCGGCATCGTTCTCGCCGACTATCTGCCAGACGGCATTGACGTGACGCTCAATGGCGCCAAGTGGTCGGTCAAGAAAGCCGGCAAAGTCGCTTTCCTGCGCGGGACGACGACGGTTGACCCCGCGAAGGCGGGCGCAAATCCCGCCGGTTTGAAGTTGTCCTACACGGCCAAGACAGGCGCATTCAAAGGCTCCTTCAAGGCATATGCAAACGTCGGAGGAAGACTGAAGGCCACGAACGTCAAGGTCGCAGGCGTGGTCGTGGATGGCATCGGCTACGGAACGGGTATCGCCGGAAGACTCGGCAGCGTGCCGATCTCGATTGAATAACCGCCGTGCAGAGCGCCTAGAAGTCCGCAAAGCCTCAAACTTTGCGGACTTCGCGTTTTGCCAACCTTCCGTTTGCAGACCTCGGCGTCAAACGCCCAAAGCCCACGGCCCGCGCCGCCGCCAGCAGTCGCGCACGGAATCGATCGTCGGCTCCACGTAGATTGGCGTGGCCTGGTGGCGGAACCATGTATCCTGGCGCTTGGCGAGCTGGCACGTGCGTATGTAAATCTTTTCCTTCGTGTCGCCCTCGCGATAGCCTATCGCCAGGGCCGCAGTCCGGCTCCACTCCGGATATAGCGCGTGCAGCCGCGCCTTTTCCTCTTCGAGCCCGGCCATGAACATATCGTCTAGCCTGTCTGCGATGCGCTTGCGCACCATGGCGCGGTCGATCTTTATCACAGGGTATTCGGGCGGCGGCTTCCGCCAGGCGCGGTCAAGCCCGCGAAGCAGCGCCGAGAAGTAAAGCCCGGTGCCGCCCACGATCACGACCGGCGTGGACGAAGGTATCTCGGTCAGCCATTCCGACGCGGAACGCAGCCATGCGCCGGAGGAAAATTCCTCGGCGGGCGTGACGAGATCCACGCCCCCCATGCCGAACTCCTCTATTTCCTCCGGCGGCGGCTTAGCCGTCCCGATATCCATTCCTTTGTAAACGAGCATGGAATCGGCGCTCAGTATCCTGGCGCCCATCTCGCGCGCCAGCGCCGCCGCGATCGCGCTCTTGCCGCTCGCCGTAGGCCCCGCCAGCAGATACGCCTCTCGCTGCATTGGTTGGATGAAACGAAAGCTTCAGGCGTTCACTTGGTTTCCGGGATGCCGCGCATCAGTTGGCGGAGATTTCCGCGAGGATGGCCTGCGCGGCGGCGGCGGGGTCGGGGGCGGCGAGGATGGGACGGCCCACCACGAGATGCGTGGCGCCGTCGCGCACGGCGTCAGCCGGAGTGGCGACGCGCTTCTGGTCGCCAAGCGCGGCGCCGGCGGGGCGGACGCCAGGCGTGACGAAGAGCGTGCCTTTGCGGAGGGACTTGGAAAGCATTCCGACCTCGCGCGGACTGCAGACGAGCCCGTCGGCGCCGCTGGCGACGGAAAGGAACGCGGCGGCGCGCACCTGGTCCGCAGGCGTTCTGCCGAGGATGCCGACGTCGCGCAAATCCATCTCGTCCAGCGAAGTGAGCACCGTGACAGCGAGAACCTTCGGGGCGGACTCCCCGAACTCGGCGGCGGCGTCCGCCGCCGCGCGTATCATGGCGTTTCCACCGACGGAGTGTATGGTGAGCAGATCGACGCCGAGCCTGCCCGCGCTCCTGACGGCGCGTTCCACCGTGCGTGGGATGTCGTGCAGCTTGAGGTCCAGGAAGACCTTCTTGCCGAGGTCCTTGACCGCCCACACAACATCCGGCCCTTCCGCCGTGAAAAGTTCGAGACCTATCTTGTAGAAACCGACCGCGTCGCCGATGGCGTTGACCCTGTCAACGGCCTCCAGGCGCGACTGCACGTCCAACGCGACTATCATCTCTGCCATGAAACGCCTCCTTGTCTGTATATTGCCTGCCGCCGCCCTTCCCGTCTCAATAGAAATCGCCCATGGCGCGGAGCCTGGCGTAGCGGCGCTCGACGAGTTCATCGACGGGCATCCCTGCCAGATCCTTGAGCGCGGCGAGAACAGCCTTCTTGACGGCCGAGCACGCGGCCTTGCGGTTCTTCTGCGCCCCGCCGGCCGGTTCAGGGACGATTTCGTCTATGGCGCCGAGCTTGAGGAGGTCGGGGGCGGTGATCTTGAGCGCCTCCGCGGCCTCCGGCGCCTTGGAGCCGTCGCGCCACAGGATGCCGGCGCAACCCTCGGGCGATATGACCGAATAGACGGCGTTCTCCATCATCAGCACCCTGTCGCCCACGGCGATCGCCAGCGCACCGCCGGATCCACCCTCGCCGGTGACGACGACGACGACCGGCGTCCTGAGGGCCGCGAAGAATTCGAGACTCTTTGCTATTGCCTCCGCCTGCCCACGCTCCTCCGCCTCTCTGCCGGGATACGCGCCGGGGGTATCGACGAACGTGACGACCGGGTTGCGGAAGCGCTCGGCCAGCTTCGCCAGCCTCATCGCCTTGCGGTAGCCGTCGGGATTGGCCATGCCGAAATTGGAGGCCATGTTCTCCTCGACCGTCTCGCCTTTGTTGTGGCCGAGGACGAGGACGTTGAAGCCGCCGAGCGACGCGAAGCCGCCCACGAGACCGCGGTCGTCGTTGACGAGCCTGTCGCCGTGCAGCTCCTCGAAATCGTCGAAGACGTTCGCGATGAAGTCCTTAAGATGCGGCCTCTTCGCGTCGCGCGCCAACTTCACGCGGTCCATCGCCGTCGGATTCGACGGCCTGGCGGTCTTGCGGTCTGACGTTTTTGCTCTTGCCGTTGCCATGAAAATCTCCTGTCTGCTGAATCCTGTCGTCTGACTCCCGGTCCCCTGCGCCTCAGAAGTTCCAGAAAGCGAGCATCTTAGCGATGAACGCCTTCAGGTCTTTGCGCTCGACGATCCTGTCTATGAAACCGTGCTTCTCCAGATACTCTGCGGACTGGAAATCCGCAGGCAGCTTCTGGTGTATCGTATTCTCGATGACACGGCGCCCGGCGAAGCCGATCAACGCCCTGGGCTCGGTGATGTTGATATCGCCGAGCATGGCGTAAGACGCCGACACACCGCCGGTGGTCGGATCGGTGAGGACCGATACGAACGGCAGACCGGCGGCCTTGACACGCCCTATGGCGGCGGAAGTCTTCGCCATCTGCATGAGCGAGAGTATGCCCTCGTGCATCCTGGCGCCACCGGAGGCGGAGAATATCACGAGCGGCCTGCGCTCGGCGATGGCCTGCTCGCAGGCCCTGGCGATCCTCTCGCCCGTGCCGGTGCCGAGGCTGCCGCCCATGAACGCGAAATCCATGACGCCGAGCATCGCCCTGTGGCCGGAGATTTCGCACGTGCCTACGACGACCGACTCGTTCTCGCCCGTCTTGGCGATGGTCGCCTCGACCTTGGACTTGTAGTCGCCCGTGGCGTCGTGGAAGTCCAGGTGGTCGGAATACGACACCTCCCGGAACACCTCCGCGAACGTCCCCGCGTCGGCGATCTGCGCAATCCTTTCGCGCGCCGACAGGCGCCCGTGGTAGTTGCACTTGGGGCAGATGCAGCCGTTCGCCTTCCAGACGGACTTCTCCATGTGGCTCATGCACTTGGGGCAGACCGCCCAAAGCGCCTTCGTCGGCGGGATCTTCGCCATCGCTTCCTTCTTCTCGAACCAGGCCATGCTATTCTCCTTGGAATCCTTCCTGTCTGCGAACACTCCCGGCCCTTCTCAGGCGGGCATGAAGATGATGCCGTAGAGCGTGGCGGGCGCGCCGCCCGCTGCTTTGACGCCGTGGGTCACCACACTGTTGTAGTACGCCGTGTCGCCGGGCTTGAGGATGTACTTCTGCGGCCCGTAGGAAAGCTCTATCTCGCCGGAGACGCAGATTATGAACTCCTCGCCTTCGTGCGTCGATGCCATGTCGTCGCCGTCCGCGGGGAACTCGTAGTAGAACGGCTCCATGTGGCGGTCTGGCTTGCCGAACGCCAGCGAACGGCACACGAAGCCCTGCGACTTGACCGTATCGACGGGCGCGGTGGCCGCATCGCCCCGCCGGGTGATCACGGGGTCGGGCTTGAACTGGTCGTCCATGAACGTGCCGAGCCTCTGCCCGAGCGCACGGGAGAGCCGCACCAGCACGCCGATGGCAGGGATCACGTCACCGGCCTCGATCGCCTCTATCACCTTTTCTCCGACGCCGCTGCGCTGCGCGAGATCTGCGACGCTCATTCCAAGCTGTTCGCGGTATGCGCGGACGCGCTTGCCAACCTTCTGCTCGACTGTGCCCATAAATCTCCTTTCCTAGAATTCCAGAGCCTCGTACATCATCGCGAGGAACTCCGCGTAAGTCATGCGTTTCTGCGCCATCGAGTCGCGTTCGCGCACGGTGAAGGTGCCGTCTTCGACCGTCTGCGCGTCCACGGTGATGCACCACGGCGTCCCGGCTTCGTCCTGGCGGCGGTAGCGGCGGCCGATCGCGCCGGACACGTCCCACACCACGTTGACCTTCTTCTGGAGCTTCGCGAAGATCTCGCGTGCGATGCGGTCCTGCGCCTCGTCCTTCTTTATGAGAGGGAATATGGCGACCTTGACGGGCGCGACCTTCGGGGAGAAGTGCAGCACTGTGCGCACGTCCTCCTTGCCTTTCTCGTCGGTCAGCTTCTGCTCCTCGTAGGCTTCGCATAGGAGCGCGAGCATCAGGCGATCGACGCCCGCCGAAGGCTCTATCACATGCGGGACGTACTTTCCGTCAAAGAGGCTGGCGCAGAACTTCTCGGCCGCCGCGGCGTCCTTGCCTCGCGCGGTCCAGTCTGCCTTCACCTTCTCGACGAACGCCTTACGAGCGGACTCGTCCATCTTCTTCGCGGCCTGCTTGAGAGGGTCGTCGAAGACCATCTGCGACTCTCCCGACCACGTCTGGTGCTGGGTTAGGTCGAAGTCGCTGCGTGCCGCGATGCCCTCCAGCTCTTGGCGCCCGAACGGGAAGTCGTACTCAATATCGACGCAGGCGCGCGCGTAGTGGGCGAGCTCGTCGGGCTTCTGCCAGTATTCGACGAAGCGTTCGGTCGGGAGGCCCACGGCGTTGAGGAACTTCTTGCGCTGCTCCACCCAGTACTTGTGCCACACCTCCCAGCCCCAGTCGTCCTGCACCGGGCCGTCGAGATCCGGGTTGTCGGCGAGCGTGACCACGTGGCCGTGGAGGATTTCGACCGCCTCGTCGGGGCGGATGAAGAATTCCAGCTCCATCTGCTCAAACTCGCGGCTGCGGAACGTGTAGTTGCGCGGCGTGACCTCGTTGCGGAAGCTCTTGCCCATCTGCGCGATGCCGTAGGGGACGCTCATGCGCGATGTCGCCGTGACGTTCTGGAACTGGGCGAAGATAGCCTGCGCCGTCTCCGGGCGCAGATACGCCACGTTGGCAGGATCGTCGATCGGTCCCACCACCGTCTTGAACATCAGGTTGAAAGGCTTCGGCTCGGTCATCTCGCCGCCGCAGTGCGGGCACGAGAGGGCGTAGGCCGGATTGACTGGCGCGGCCTTCTTGCCGAGCTCGGCGCGGATGTCGGCGAGCTGGTCGGCGCGCATCAGCTTCTTGCACTGCTTGCACATCGTCATCGGGTCTGCGAACGTGTCGAGGTGGCCGCTCGCCTTCCAGATCTTCGGGTGCATGATGATAGTGGCGTCCAGCCCGACCACGTCCTCGCGACCGCGCACGGTGAACTGCCACCATGCCTGCTTCACGTTCTGCTTCAGCTCGCAGCCCAGCGGCCCGTAGTCCCAGAAGC
>CAMOIK010000111.1 GCA_946615875.1 uncultured Verrucomicrobiota bacterium
GACGGCACGTGGACGCTCGGCGGCTCCGCCGCCCCGGCGAACGACGCGACGATCTCTGTAGCCTCCGGCACGCTCGCCTTCGCCGCCGAAGACGCCGCCGCCGGCGTCGCGCTCTCCTTCGCTGACGGCGCGGCCCTCGGCGCAGTGTGCCGCGCCGACGCCTCCGCCGGGTATGCGGGGCGTGGCGTCGTGCTCACGAACGGATTGAATGTCGCCGGTGCGGTCCTGCCGGTCCGTCTGAACGCGCCGGGCCGCGCCAAGGACGAGGCGTTCGACATGGCGGTGTTCACTGCGCCGGAGGCGACGGTGGACGCGCTCTTGCCTAAGCTTTCCGGCTCCGTGCCCGGCAGAGGCAATGCCATCGTCAAGTTTTCGGCGTCTGACGCGTTCGAACTGGGCGGCGTCGCAGTGAAGACCGTCTCAGCCGCCGTCACTGCGCCCGGCATGTTGATCATCGTCCGGTGACGGACGGCAAATTATTCGATAGGAGGGTAGATGATGAAGGCAATCAGGAGTTTCCTGTCTGCGGCGGTGGCGCTTGCGGCGATTTCGCCGGTGTTCGGCGGCGTGCGGCTCTTCCCGTCGGACTGCGGCCAGTGGAAGGCGAGGCCTGGGACGCAGATCGGCGAGATGGAGAACGGCGCGATAGCGGTGTCGTGCGACGGCACCTACGGCTGGCCTGGCGTGGAACTGCACCCCAAGGGTTTGGAGGCGTGGAACCTGTCGCGCGACGGCACTCTGGAGGTTGTCGTGAGCAACATGGGCGCGCGAGCGGAGCTGCTTTCCGTCGATGTGATGCCGAAAGGCGCGCCGCGCGAAAAGCTTCTCGCGCGCAGTTCGCTCGTTCCGCCCGGCGCCGCCCGCCTCATTTCCGTGCAGCTGGCGGATGCGCGCATCCTCACCGACGAGCCGGTGAAGCTCGAGCGGATGCGCGGGACTGTTGGATCGGTGCGTGAAACGAGGCTGGACTATTCGCGGACGGTGCGCGTCGAGGTGTTCCAGTGCCAGCCCAACGCGAAGCACCCTCTGAAGTTCGCGGTGCTTGACGTCCGCACACGTTTCGAGGCGGCGACGCCGAAGGTGGTGCCAGCGGCGGACTTCTTTCCGTTCTGCGACAGATACGGCCAGCTGAAGCATCTTGAATGGCCGGGCAAGATACACTCTGACGAAGAGCTCGCCGCCTCGCTCCGTGAAGAGGAGGAATGGCTGCGCGAACAGTGGCGCGGACCAGTCGCGGACATCGACATGTATGGCGGCTGGAAGGGCGGCCCCAGGCTGAAGGCGACGGGGTTTTTCCGCACCGAGAAGGTTGATGGACGGTGGTGGCTGGTGGACCCCGAAGGCCACGTCTTCTTCTCCCTCGGCGTCACGTGCATATACCCGACCATGGATACGATCGTCGATGGACGCGAGAAATACTTCGAGTGGCTGCCGGACACCCTGCCGCCGAGCTGGGACAACCCGAAGATGAAGGTCGTCAAGTTCATGGAGCTGAACTACGAGCGCAAATACGGCAGCGCCTGGCGCGAGCGCTTCGTCGATACCGTGCACCGGCGCCTCCGCGCATGGGGAATGAACACGCTGGGCAACTGGACGCCGCGATACGTGCAGGCTCCGCGCCGCACCCCATACGTCGCCACGCTCGACTGCTCCTCGGGCACGCGCCTGAAATTCAGCGGGAAGAAAGGCTTTGGCCGCCACATGCCCGACGTGTATTCGCCGCAGTTCGCCGCCGACGTCCGCGCTGGGCTTGAGAAGCTCGCCGCGCAGATCAAGGACGATCCATGGTGCATCGGCGTCTTCGTCGATAACGAGCTGGCGTGGGATTCGCCTGACAATCCCGGCGAGGCTGCGGAGAAGTATTTCTCGACCGTCGCGGCGGCGTTCAGGGAGGTGCTGCCAAACCACCTTTACCTCGGATGCCGCTTTGCATGGGGCGGCGAGGACGTGTGGCGTGCGGCCGCGCGACACTGCGATGTGGTGAGCTTCAACTTCTACGAGCGCCGCCCCACGAAGGATCTGCCGCCGGACGCCGAAGACAAGCCCGTCATCGTCGGAGAGTTCCATTTCGGCGCGCTCGACAGGGGTATGCTCAACACCGCGTGCGCCGCGACGTTCAACCAGGACGAGCGGGCGCAGTGCTTCAAGGACTACGTGAACGCCTGTCTGGACAATCCTCGCTTCGTCGGCTGCCATTGGTTCCAGTACACCGACCAGTCGCTGACCGGGCGCTACGACGGCGAGAACTTCCAGTGCGGGTTCGTGTCCGTGTGCGACGTGCCGTATCGTGAGCTTGTGGAAGCGTGCCGCGCCACCGCCGCCGCGATGTACCGGCGGCATATGGCCGCGCCGCCGCCCGCGCTCGCGCCGGTCCGCCCGCACCCGCGCCTCTTCGCGGACTCTGACGCTTTCAAGGCCGCGAAGACCAGGCTGAATGCAGACGCGGCTGGACGCGCCGCGCTCGCCCGTCTTGCCGAACGGGCGCAAACCTTCATGCAAAAACCCTTGCTCGAGCGCAAGATGAAGGGGCGGCGAATGCTCGACGTGTCGTGCGCGGCGCTTGACAGAATCTCCACCCTCGCTTTCCTTTGGCGCGTCACCGGCGAGCGCCGCTACGCCGAGCGCGCGGCGGACGAGGCTCGCGCCGTGTGCTCCTTCGCCGATTGGAACCCGTCGCACTTCCTGGACGTTGCGGAGATGACGCTCGCAGTCGCCATTGCACTGGATTGGCTGGACGACGCGCTTGCACCGGCGGACAAAGAGATGCTCGCCCGCGCCATCGTGGAGAAGGGATTGACGATTGGCGACGGCGCCACGCTGCAGTCCGGCTGGTGGGAGTGGTGCGACATCAACTGGAACCAGGTCTGCCACGGCGGTCTCGCGGCCGGCGCGGCGGCAATCCGCGAATACCGCCCTGACCTCGCGGAGGCTGTGCTGCGCCGCGCGCGCTTGTGCCTGCCGCTGGCCATGAAAGCCTACGCCGGCGGCAACTTCCCCGAAGGACCGGCATACTGGAACTACGCCACGACATATACCGCCGTCGCCCTCGCCGTGCTCGAACGCGAGTTCGCCGACGGCGCGGGCGAGCTTTTCGCCGCAGACGGCCTCGCCGGCCAAATGGACTACTTGAATGCAGTGACCGGGCCGACCGGTCTGTTCTTCAACTATTCCGATTGCGGCGCAATCCGTCGCCGCCCAAGCGCCGCCATGTACTATTTCGCCAGGCGGTTCGACCGCGCCGACGCACTGGCCGCATTCGAGACTCCGCTGCTGCTCGCCGGAGGCGATGCTGGCCGCTTCCAGCCGTTGCTGCTCTTGTGGGGCGCCCCGGCGGCCGGAAGCCCGGCGCGCAGCCACGCGCCGTCGGCGACCGTCCTCGGCGGCGCAAATCCCATTGCGACGCTACGCTCTGGCAATGGCCGCGATGGTTGGTATGTCGGCGTGAAGGGCGGCTCTGCGTCGCTCAGCCATGCGCACATGGATGCCGGATCTTTTGTCCTCGATGCCGGCGGAACGCGCTGGGCCTGCGACCTGGGCAACGAAGACTATTCGCGTGTCGAAAGCCTGGGGGAGATAGACCTCTGGAACATGCGGCAGGATTCGTCGCGCTGGTCGCTCTTCCGGCTGGGGGCGTCCGGCCACAACACAATCACGATCGACGGAGCGCGGCAGCGCGTGGACGCTTGCGCCGCCGTGTCGTCCGTGCCGCCCGCCCGGGGGGAATGCGGCGCGGTCGAGATTGATCTTTCGCCGCTGTATCCCGGCGCTTCTCGCGTGACGCGGCGCTTCGGCCTGTCTGCGGGCGCGCTTTCCATCCGCGACGCCGTCGAAGGCGCCAGGCCAGGCGCGGTTGTAGAGTGGGGCATGAATACGACGGCGTCCGTTTCCTCCGTCGGCGGCGGACGGCTTGTGCTGGAGTCGGCTGTGGAAGCGGGTGTTTCCCCGCGTCGCATGACGGTATATGCGACGTGCGGCGGCGAACCGGTCGAATGGAAGATCGAACCGCTTGACCATCCGCGCTCAAAGACCGACTCGCCCAATCCAGGCGTCACGCGCATAAGCTTCGGCTGCGCGGCGCTTGCGGACGGCACCGCCAACGTATCCGTCACGCTGCGAGAAGACGGTTAGCAGTTTTGCCTCCGCGCAAACCTCTCAAACCCCTCAATCCGCCTTCGCCATGACGGAAAGGGCGCGCGCGAGCATCTGCATGTCGGCCTGCCCGGCGTCGAAGAGGGCTTTGACGCGCTCGTAGCGTCTGCGGCACTCTTCGCGCGAAGCCGCGCGGACGACCACGTCGTTGACGATGCCGCTGGCGATTCTGTTTACGCCCATGTCCGTCGGGCTGCGGTATGGGCACTCTTCGCCCATCATGCGCTCCCATATTTCGCGGAGTATGGGGTATGCGTCGATGTCGCGGTTGTAGTTCACGCGCATCTCGCCGTCGTATGCCAGGAAGTGGTGGGGGTCGATCTGGTTTTCGTCGTGAAGGTCGAGGGTGGCGGCCTCGTAGGCGACGTTGAGCGGATGCATGAGCGGCAGGTTCCAGACGGGGAAGGTTTCGAACTTGGCGTATGCCGCCTTGTTGCCGCGTTTGGCTTCGTGGTAGAGCATGGTGAGGCAGGTGGCGAACTTGCCGCTGCCCGGGCCGGGTCCTGTGACGACGACGATGGGTTTTTCCGTGGGGATGGGGTCGTTGCGCCCGTAGCCGTCCTCGCTCACGATCATGTCCAGGTCGTTCGGATAGCCCTTGATGGGGTAGTGGTAGAAGACGGCGACGCCGGCGTCTTCGAGGGTCTTCGCGAACGCTCTCGCCGTGGGGTGGCCGTCGAAGCGCGTGATCGCCACGCCGCGCACGGAAATTCCGCGTTCTCGCATGGCGTTGACGAGCTTGAGGGTCTCTTCTTCGTAGGTGGTGCCGTAGTCGGCGCGCTTCTTCTTGGCCTCGATGTCGCCGGCGTATATGCACAGGACGAGTTCCGCCTGGTCGCCGAGGGACTGCAGGAGGCGCAGTTTCACGTTAGGGTCGTAGCCCGGCAGACAGCGCGCGGCGTGGTTGTCGTTCATCAGCTTGCCGCCGAACTCCAGGTAGAGCTTGCCGTATCTGGCGGCGCGACGGCGTATCTCGTCGCTCTGTTCCTCCAGATATTTCTCGTTGTCGAAGCCTGTTTTCATGTGTTTGCCTTGTTGATTTCGTCGAGTAGCTTCTGTATCTTGGGCACGCATCTTCCGCAGCCGCCGCCGGCCTTCGTGAAGTTGGTCACTTCTTCGACCGTGGTGAGCTGGTTTTCGATGATTACGCGCCGCACTTCGTTCTCCGAGACGTTGTAGCAGGTGCAGAGCGTCTCGTCCTCCAGGTTGCGGTCGGTGTTGTCGCCGGTCTCGTAGTTCTTGATCGCGGCCTCCATGGCCTCCCGCCCCATCACGGAGCAGTGCATCTTCTGCGGTGGCAGCCCGCCGAGGTAGTCGGCGATCTGCTGGTTGGTGATCTTCTTGGCTTCGTCGAGCGTCTTGCCGATCACCATCTCGGTAAGTGCCGAGCTGGAGGCGATCGCGCTGGCGCAGCCGAAAGTCTGGAATTTCGCTTCGGCGATCCTGCCGTCCGGCCCCAGCTTGAACTGGAACTTGAGCGCGTCGCCGCAGGCAAGCGAGCCGACCGTCGCCTCTCCGTCAGGGTTGTCAATCTTGCCGACGTTCCGCGGATTGCGGAAGTGGTCCATCATCTTCTCCGAATAGTTCCACATGGCCTGTCCTTGTCCTTTGCGGGCGCATATTATACCATAATATCCGCGAGGCGGGCAACCGCCACGTCGCCCCCGTCTCTCCTTGAATATGGTATAATGTCCGCCATGAAGACACCAATGGCCATGGCGTGCGCGGTGCTGGCGCTTGTATGCTCCGCCGCCGCGCCGGAAAAAGGAGAAACAAAGATGCAGGAAGACGGCGTTTACCGTTTCACGGTGAAAGACCGCAAGGGCGGCGAGGTCTCGCTTGCCGACTACCGCGGGAAGGTGCTGCTGATCGTCAATACCGCCACGCGCTGCGGCTTCACACCGCAGTATGATGAACTGGAGGCGATATACGAGCGCCACAAGGCGCGCGGTTTCGAAGTGCTGGATTTCCCCTGCAACCAGTTCGGACAGCAGGCGCCGGGCTCGGCGGACGAGATACACTCGTTCTGCGTGATGAAGTTCAACACAGCGTTTCCGCGCTTTGCCAAAGTCGAGGTCAATGGCGAGAACGCCTCGCCGCTTTTCAGGTTTCTGACGGCGAGCGCGGGTTTCAAGGGCTTTCCGCAGGATGGCAAACTCGCCCCCTTGCTGGAGAAGATGCTGGCGGAAGCCGACCCGGATTATGCCAGCAAACCATCGATAAAGTGGAATTTTACGAAGTTTCTCGTCGGCAAGGACGGGAAGGTGCTCAGACGTTTCGAGCCAACCGCCCCAATGGCCGACGTCGAGGCGGCCATCGTTTCAGCCTTGGACTGAATTATACCCCTTTTCGCTTATTAAGTAAAGGCCGGCGCCCTGCGAGAAGCAGCGGCGCCATGGTGATTTAGTTCATGGCGCGTTCGCCTTGTAGATATCGAATTTACCAC
>CAMOIK010000112.1 GCA_946615875.1 uncultured Verrucomicrobiota bacterium
CGCCGCATTCCCGCCCCCTTTGCATTCTCTACGGCATCCTTGTGCTACCTCAAAGTCGTTCCATCGACCTGCCAAACTCGTTCCATTGACTTTGCCGACGCCTTTGGATGAGAGAAATGATGGGAAACGACGCGACGCGCCACCGATAACGAAGAAAAGCCGAATATTCCTTCATGAGACTCCTTCGCTCAATGCTGGCCGGCGCATTTTTCCTCTGGTATGGGGGGCTGGCGTTGCTGTTTGCCCCGCTCCTCGTGCTGCCGATATGGCCGAGACGGGCTTTCAGGGCGGTAATTCGCGCTTTCTACCGCATTTTCGTCGTTTTGGCGCGCTGGACTGGTCTTTTCAAGGTGTATGCCGATGAAGAGACCCGGCGGCGGCTCGCGGGACTTCGCGGCGCAATCGTCGTCATGAACCACGTGTCGCTCATCGACATAGTGGTGATCGTCGCCAGTCTGCCGGACGCGACGGCCATCGCAAAGGCCGCGGTCATGCGCAATCCCTTCCTGGCCATCGTCGCAAAACGGATGTTCATCGTGAACGACGGCGACGCCGCGGCCGTCCTCGCGCAGGCGGCGGAAGCGCTGGGAAAGGGCGTGAACGTCGTCGTCTTCCCGCAGGGGACGCGCGGCGGCGGCACGTTCCACCGCGGCGCGGCGCACCTCGCTCTTTCCTCTCGCCGCCCGTTGCTGCCCGTCCACATAGACTACGATCCGCCGGTGCTGGCGAAAGGCCAGCCGTGGTGGGACGTAGGGCGGCGCGTCATCCGCATCCGCCTCGCCGCGCGGCCTGCGATCTCGCCGTCGGGGCCAGACAGCCGCGCAAACGCCCGCGCCCTCACCGAACGCATCGTCAGGGCTTTCGGCGAAGCTTCTGGCGGAGCCCGTAGATGGTGATCGAGGCCGCGTATCCGAGGTATGCCAGCGGCAGCCTGAAGGTGAGTCCGCGGCGAAGCAGGAACTGGTGGAAATACGCCATCCAGCGCAAACAGAGCGTCTGGTCAGGCCTCAGCAGATATTGAAGCCCCAGCCACCGTATGGGCGCGTCTCCCCACCGGTGCCGCCAAATCCCGCCGGTGGCGTCGATCGCCGCGAAATAGCGCTGCCAGCCGTCGGAGCGGAACCATTCGAGGTCGCATATCTCGAAGTTGGTGTAGTAGAGCCGCACCTTGCGCACCGCCGGGGCTTGGACGCCCGGCGCGGGATTCGCCGTGAAATGGGCGGTCGCGGCGGCGAGCAGGCCGCGCACCACTTTGGCGCGTTCGTTCATCACCATGCGGTAGGCGTATTTGCGGCCTTCGCGCCGCATACGCTCGAACACGTTGTAGCGAACCTTGGAAAGCACGTAGGAATCGACGTCGAGCCGCATGTAGAAGTCGTAGCCCCGCAGTTCTTCGCGCATGAATATGTCGTTGGCGAAGAAGTGGCACATGTGCCTGTAGCCTTTCTGCCCCGGGGTCAGGCCCTCCATGCCGGGATGCTCCGCGGAGAAATCCACGAGGCCGAAGCGGATCTTTATCCCGCTGTCGGCCAGCGCGGAGCAGACGGCCGATTTCTCCACGAGAGACCGGTCGAAATCGGCTTCGTGGAAGATCACGATGTCCGCCGGCGACCACGGCAGGAAGTTCTTGGCGAGCAGATGGATGCCGTGCAGCATCTGCCGCACGTTCGTCGCGTCGGAGCGCGTGAGGTATGCGATGGCGTTCTTCATCGTGCGCACGAGCCCCCCGGCGGCGGCGTCACGCCTTTTTCCATGCGGCCCGGCAGAATACGCCGCTCGGGCATTGCAGACGCCGGCCTTCCAGCAGCATCTCGCCGCTTTCCACGCTGGCGGAGGGAAAGAGCTGCGCGAGGATGTTGGCGGCGACCGTCGGCGACAGCCCTGGCGTGTGCGAGGAGAAGAGGACGAAAAGAGGCGTGTCGCTGAGGAGTTCCTTCGCGAGCGCGAGAGTCTCCTTCAGGTCGCGCTCGATCTTGTACATCTCGCCGCCGGCCCCGCGCCCGAACGTGGGAGGGTCCAGGATTATGGCGTCGTAGCGGCGGCCGCGCCGCACTTCGCGCTTCATGAACTTGTGCGCGTCATCGACGATCCAGCGGATCGGCCTCTCGGCCAGGCCGTTCAGCGCGGCGTTCGCCCTCGCCCACTCCACCATGCCCTTCGACGCGTCCAGGTGGCACACCTCCGCGCCGCCCTGCGCCGCAGCCATCGTGGAGCCGCCGGAATACGCGAACAGGTTCAGCACTCTCGGTGCACCGCCGCCGCACGCCTCGCGTATCCATTTCCACTGCGCGCGCTGCTCGGGGAATATCCCGAGATGCCCGAAGTCGGTCCCGCTCAGGCGGAAACGGATCCCCGCCGTCTTGATCGTCCATTCCTTCGGCAGGTTGCCGCGCCCGTGCCAGCGGTTGCCGTCTTCGCGGTCGAACGCCGCATCCGCCTTCTCCCACTCCCGCGCGCCGAGCGAAGGGCGCCAGAGCGCCTGCGAGCACGGCCGCGCCAGCACGTGCCGCCCGAAACGCTCCAGTTTCCTGCCGTCGCCGGAGTCGATCAGCTCGTAGTCGTCGTTTGTCGTCATTGACATCCTTTCCAAGTGTCGCCATCAGCTGCCGTCCGATTGTTTCGCCGCAGTTCTGAGGCCGGGAATTGGGCCCCGGTCATGCGCATTGCCCATGGCGCGTCCAGGATGCAGGCGGTCCAGCTGTGGTCGCTTGCCCGTTACGCGCCGCTTGCCTGGGTCGTGGTTGCCGAATCCGTGTGGCGGTAAACATGCTCTTCGCGTTTGAATTCGTGGGCTTTCATGGGTGGCTTTCGGTTTCAGCGCCCGGCCGTGGCGTCGTCGAAATTGACGCGCATCGGGACGGCCGGCAGGAAGCCGCCGGTCTTGACGGCGTCGGCGAGCTCCGCGGCCTTGTCCTCGTCGTACCACCAGTAGGTGAAGATGCATTCCTCGTCGGCGTAGCGGGCGAGGACGGGATCGGGCATGCCGAACTTGTTCCAGTAGAGGAGGCGGGTCTCGGCGACGTTCCACAGGAATGCGTAGGGGATGGCGTCGGCGATGATAGCGTCCATGCGGCGGTAGTAGTCGGTGCGCTCCTTCATCGTCGTGGTGTTCTTCTCCTCCGCGATAAGGCGATCGACCTCCGCGGACTTGAAGCCTGTGGAGTTGTTGGAGCCTTTGCGGTCGGCTTCGTCAGAGCGCCACATGATCTCCGGCGTCTTGAAGACGCTCGCCCCCCACGACTGCCAGGTCATGTCGTAGTTGAAGTCGTCCATGTCGCGCATCCACGCGGCGAAGTCCTTGGTCTGGATGTCCATGTCGATGCCAAGGCGGCGCAGCGAGTCGTAGAAGAGCGAGAGGAACTTCGCTTCGGTGGGGGAGCGCGAAAGGAACGTGAACTTGAACTGCCTGCCGTCCTTTTCCAGCTTGCCCGTCTCCTCGTTCCTTTTGAAGCCCGCTTCCTCCAGGAGCTTCTTCGCTCCGTCGAAGTCGTAGAGGTAGAGCGGGTTGGGGCACGGATGCTCTGCGTCGTAGAGGTCGCCGAAGAAGGAGCGCTGCAGGAAGTATTCGTTGAACATCATCGTGCGGTTCATCGTCTCCCTGTCGATTAGCTTGGCCATGGCCAGGCGGACCCTGCGGTCGTCGAAGGGCCAGCGGCGCATGTTCATCGCGAAGCCCTGGAAGCCCATGGGCTTGTGGTTGACGATGCGGCGCTTCAGGATCCAGTTCTTCTCGAACTTCTCGCCGGTGGTCTCGCTGCGCATTATCCGCGCGGTATATACCGGGTACACGTCGATGGAGCCTTTCTTCAGGGCTTCGAAGGCGTTTTCGTTGTCGATGTGGTATTTGACGACAATGCGGTCGAAGTTGCAGACGTGCCGGCAGCTCGGCATGTCGCGCCGCCACCAGTTCTCCACGCGGCGGAACTCCGTTTCGATCTGCTCCGCGACCCTGGCCAGGCGGTAGGGCCCGCCGACCGGCGCGCCGACGAGGTCGATCTTGTTGAAGTCCTGGCCCTCGAAGGCGTGCTTGGGCATCACGTAGAACGTGCCGACGGTGAGCAGGTCGCGCCAATCCTTGGGCGAGTCGCCGCGCTTGCGGAACTTCACCGTGCGCCCGTCGAGAATCTCGGGGCTCTCGAAGACTCCAAGCATGACTTTCCACGGGCCCGAGTCGCAGGCAGGGTCGAGGATCGTGTCGAACGTCCACTTCACGTCGGCCGCCGTCACCGGCCGGCCGTCGGACCAGCGGGCGTTCTCGTCGATGACGAACACGAACTCCCTGCCGTCGTCCGAGACGGCCCAGCGCCGCGCCAGGCCGGGCACGAAGTCCAGCGTGTCGGAGTCCGTGCCGAGCAGCGTCTCGTACATCATCGAGAACGTCATGCGCGTGTAGGTGTTGTTGTCGGTGTAGCCGTTGAACGACTTGGGGGGCATTCCGCCGTTGAACCGTATGACGCCGCCTTTCTTCGCGTGGACGGACGCGATGGGGTCTGGCGTGTCCTTCCAGCCCGGCTCCGGATACCACGTGAAGCGCGCGGAGGCGGCGCTTTCCTCTCCAAACGAGCAGAGGGCCGCCAAAGCGAACGCCGCCACTGCCGCATACTTTCTGGTCTTCGCTTTCATCGCCGCATATTATACCATATTTTCCGGGCGGCGTGGCTGGCGCGGCGGCGGCGCATGGCGGGCGGCGGCGGCGTCCTTGGCGATTTGCTCCTTCAGGGCGGAAACGTCGGAAAACGTCTCTTCCGGGCGGATGAAGCGCAGGAAATCGACTTCGAGCGCCGTGGGGTTGGCGTTCATGGCGGGAGGCGGCGCGTCGAGGAAGTGGAGCTCGAGGGTGTTTCGCGTCCAGGCGTTCTCGCGCATCGTCGGCGCCACGCCCCAGTTGGCCACGGCGCGGCGCCCCAGCGCCTCCACGGCATATACGCCCCTTGGCAAGGAGAGCTGCAGGTCGTCTAGCATGAGATTGACGGTCGGAAACCCGATTTTCCTCCCCAGCCCCTTGCCGGAAACAATGCGGCCGGTCGTGCGCCATGGTCGGCCGAGCATGGCGTTGGCGTCCTCCAGGTCCGCCGCCTCTATGGCGGAACGTATGCGCGAAGAGGAAATCCGCTCGCCTTTGAAGACGGCATACGGCGCGACCAGCGTCTCGTAGCCGAGCGAGGCCAGGAGGGCGGGAGTGCCGGTCCCTCCCCTGCCGAAACGCCAGTTCCCGCCGCAGAGGACCGTGCGGTCGGCGAGGTGGCGGCGGGCGAAGTCGGCAGGCTCCATCGCCGCCAGTTCCGGCGTGAAGTCCAGCGCCGTCACTTCCTCCACCCCGCAGGCGCGCATGGCCGCCTCGCGCTCGCGAAACGTCATTATCAGGCGCGGCGCCTTTTCCGGCGCGAGGACGGAAAGCGGATGGTTGCGGAACGTGACGGCGGCCCTTGCCTGCGACAGAATGCGTCTGTGGCCGAGGTGGACGCCGTCGAAAAAGCCTATCGCAACGCCTTTGCGAGCGGAATGGTGCATGATGCGAAGTCCCCGATGCCCAGTTCCAGAAGATCGGCGAACTTCACCGCGGAATCTACGCTGAACGAGCCCACGCGGGTGCGGCGGCACGTCTCCAGGCAGGCTCCGCAGCCCATGGCGTCGCCGAAATCGCCGACAAGCGCGCGGACGATCAGACCCTTGGTCGCCGAGACCTCGAAAGGCAGCAGGTCGCCGGAAGGCTCGCCGAGCTTGAAGTCCCAGACGTGCACGAGAATCGGCTTGTGCTCCCCCGTGTCGGCTATCTCGTAGTCCGCAGACCCCTCGCGGCGCACGGCGCAGAAACGCGGCTCCGTCTGGAACACGTCGCCCTTGAACTCCTCCAGGAGGCTGGCGGGGGGCGGAATGCGGATGGCGGAGGGCTGGAAGGCGGCGGCGATCTTCTCGCCGTGCGCATCCCCGGTGTTGGTCTTGACGCCGAGGCGCATCGCGCCGGAATACGAGCGGTCCGCGCCCATGATGTCGCCGACATGCTTGTTGGCGTCGTTGATGAGCAGAACCAGCAGGCCCGAGGCGGCGGCGTCCAGCGAGCCGCCATGCCCCACCTTGACGAGGTTGAACTTGCGCTTGACGGTCTTGACCACCGTCGAGAACGCCAGCCCCGCCGGTTTATCGACCAGGAGGACGGCGTTCAGTCCTTCGAGCATCTTCAGTTGAGTCAGATTTGCCATGGGGAAGGGGGATTGCGGGATTGTGGAATTGCAGGGCGGGGCGTTGCACGGCCGAGGCCGGCCCTCTCACTTGACGGCCTCGATCCTTAGCGACCATTCGACCGGCTTGTTCTGGTCGAAGGTGTATTTCGCCATCGGGCGCGGGCCGCACGACGCTCCGCCCAGTCCGGTCTGGCGCACGTCGAGATCCAGGCAGACTTCTGGATGCCTGGCGAGCGGCGAACGGAAGCGGCGCTGCCCGTTGCGGTGGCGCGCGAACTCCAGGTCCTCGAACTCGTAGTGGAGGGCGCGCATGAACATCGGCTCGCCCACCGCGGAGAATCTGACGCCGCGCCCCTGCCTGTCGGGGAACTCCACCCAGCGCACGCCGCCCTTCCCGCCGTTCTCCTGC
>CAMOIK010000113.1 GCA_946615875.1 uncultured Verrucomicrobiota bacterium
TGGACGGCGTCGGCTCCGGCGAGGCCACGTGCAAGAAGCCCGCCCTCTCCTGGCCCGTAGAGGTTAGATGATAGGTAGGATAGATGGCAGTGAAAAAGGTAGATGGCAGTGGGACAACCACTGCCATCTACCTTCTATCATCTACCAACTGCCCACTGCCAACCAACTTACTCCAGCTTCGATTTCTGGCGGGGGTCGAAAGCGTCGCGCAGTCCTTCGCCGACGAGGACGGTGAGGAACATCACGATGAAGAGCGCGAGCGCCGGGAAGAGGATGAGCCACCACGCCCAGCGGAACTGTTGAGCCTGGTTCATGAGTTCGCCGCAGCTCGGCGTCATCGGCGGCAGGCCGAAGCCCAGGAAGTCGAGTGCGGCCAGCGAGCTTATCGCGCCCATGAGAAGGAACGGGAAGAGCGTGATGAGAGGCGTGAGGGCGTTCGGCAGGATGTGCGAGAAGATGATCCTCGCCGCCGAGAAGCCCTGGCACTTGGCCGCCTCCACGAACGTCCTGACGCGAAGGCGCAGGAACTCCGCGCGCATGTAGTATGAGACGCCGATCCAGTTGAATATGCCATAGCAGACCAGCAGGATGGTGAAGGAGCGCCCCATGGTGGAGCCGATGAAGATCATGACGTAGAGGAAGGGGACGGCGGACCAGATTTCGGTGAAGCGCTGGCACACGATGTCCGTGGCGCCGCCGAAGTAGCCCTCGATCGCGCCGATGACAAGCCCGATCAGCATCGCCCAGACCGCCAGCACCAGGCCGAAGAGCAGGCCGATCCTCATGCCGTGCACCACGCGGGCATAGACGTCGCGCCCGCCGGAGTCGATGCCGAACGGATGTTCCGCGCACGGGCGGAAGGGGAAGGAGATTTCCGGCGCCGGGAGTTCGCGCGTGACGGCCGCCGGAGGATCCTTCGTGGACAGGAAGAAGCGCGTGTAGCCGTCGCGTCGCGTCGCTTTCACGTCGTAGGTTTCGCCCATCACGGTTTCCAGGCGCGACTTGAGGGCGTCGGCGGAGTCGCCGGCGGCGAGCGCCTTGGGCACGGCTGCGGCCTCCGGCCCCTCGTAGCCGTACACCTCGCCGGCGTCGGAGACGTTGAAGCGTATGGTCTGCACGTCGTATGCGGTCTCGACGACCGGCTTGCGGTATTTTTCGAGCGTGGCAGTATCGACCACGGCGCGCGGATTGCAGGGGCATACCAGCTCGGCGGCCATGCAGAACGCGAAGATGGCTCCGAGAGCGATGAGCGACCACCAGGCGCGGCGTATGCGCTTGAACGCCCGCCAGCGCTTCTGTGCCAATGGAGAAAGCTTGAACATGGGAGAGATGGGGTTGTGGGGTGGTGACTACTTCTTGGAGAAATCGATGCGCGGATCGATGACCATGTAAAGGACGTCGGAGATGAGGTTGCCGACAAGCTGGAAGCTGGCGGTGAGCGCGAGAAGTGCGAGGAACACGGCGTAGTCGCGGCCTATCAGAGCGTCCCACGAGAGCCTGCCCATGCCGGGTATTTCGAAGATGGTCTCGATCACGATGGAACCGGCGAAGAGCAGCGAGATCATGGAGCCGAAGCCCGTGGCGATCGGGATGAGCGCGTTGCGGAATGCGTGGAGCCATATGGCGCGGCTGCGCGAGCCGCCCTTGGCGATCACGGTGCGCACGTAGTCTGCCGAAATCTGGTCGAGCAGGGAGTTCTTCATGAGGAGCGTGAGCATGGCGAAGCCGCCGGCCACGTAGCAGGCGATGGGCAGGGCCATGTGCCAGGCGCGGTCGCGCAGCGTCGTCCAGAAGCCCGCCGGGCCGTCGAAGTCGGATGCGATGCCGCCCAGCGGGAACACGTCCCACAGGCCATCGACCGTGCCGCAGAAGAACATCTTGAGCATCATCGCCAGCGCGAACGACGGGATGGCGTATGCGACGAAGACCACCACGCTGGATGCGGCGTCGAACGGCTGGCGGTGCTTGAGCGCCTTGGCGATCCCGAGCGGTATGCATATGAGGTAGGTGAGGAGGAAGGAGGCGAGGCCGAACCACACCGAGACGGGGATGCGGGATTTGATGAGCTGCCACGCCGTCTTGTTGGGGTAGTCGTAGCTGGGCAGCTTCATGCCCATGCGGTTGGCGACCATCCAGTCCCAGTATTGCCTGTAGATGGGTTTGTCGAAGCCGAATTGCGCCTCCAGTTCCTTGCGATACTTTTCGCTGACGTGCGCCGCCCCTGCGCCGCCGCCGGCCTCGCCCGCGCCGCCTTGCGCAGCCATTCCTTTGAGGCGCATCATGCGCATCTCGACCGGTCCGCCGGGCAGGAAGCGCGTCAGCGTGAAGCAGACGATCGTTATTCCTATGAAAGTCGGCACCACCAGCATAAGACGCCGCGCCAGATATGCAAGCCTGTCCATCTATTGTCGTTTCCCTGTTGTCGTTCGGTTCGGGCGCGTATTATACCATATTTTCCGTCTTCCATGTTGCCCCTCCCGCGATGCGGGGCGGCGGGCTGACTTGCCAAAGTCCATATATTGACTTTGGGAAGCCGCATCCATGCGACGGCGAGGCGCCAGGCGCGTGAAACGGCCGACATGCCGTCTGCCGACGCATTCTCTCTCCTTCCCCACCGATGGCGGAAAATATGGTATAATGCGCGGCGTTGGGTGGCGGTGCCTCCCGATACCGCAAAGCAACGATTTTGGAGCAGGACGATGAAGATAGTGAAAAGAACCGTGACGGCGTTGACGACGGCGGCGATCGCCGTCTGTGCATTGTTGTATCTGCCTGAGGGCGTGGTCAAGGGGGCGATTATCGCGCTGATACTGCTCGTGCAGCTGGAGTTCGGGCAGATGGTCTCCCGCAAACATCCCGTCATGGCATGGGGTGGCGTGGCGGCCGGCGCGGTGTTCCTCGTCTCCAGGTTCTGCTTCTACGAAAGCTGCCTGCCGCTGATAGTGTTCGCGCTGGCGCTGTCCGCGCTCTTTTCCAAAAGCGAGCGCCCCGTCGGCGCTTTGGCGACCACCCTCCTTGGCTTCGTGTACGTGCCGATGATGCTGCAGTATCTGATCATGATCCCCGCGAAGACATCCATGGCGATGCTGCTGTACGTGATCGCGATCGTAAAGGTGTCCGACATGGGCGGTTTTGCGTTCGGCATGGCGTTCGGCCGGCACAAGATGTGCCCGGCCATTTCGCCCGGCAAGAGTTGGGAAGGGCTGGCCGGAAGCGTCTTCGCGGCGTGCCTGGTCTCGTGCCTGTTCATCCCGCTGACGAAGTTCGCCGTCCCCAAGGCGCTGGCGTTCGGCGCGGCGGCGGCGGTGGTCGGCACGCTCGGCGATCTGGTGGAGAGCCGGATGAAGCGCGAATGCGGCGTCAAGGATTCCGCTACGTTCATGCCCGCCGGGCTCGGCGGCTTCCTCGATATGTTCGACTCGCTTGTCTTCGCCCCGGCCGTCCTGTATCCGTTTCTTTGAAATGGGCGATGGGTTTGAAGGACTTTGGAGGTATTAAAGGAAGGAGAAGGGGAATGGGCGGTGTTCGCAAAGAGTGGCTGGCGGCGTTTGCCGCGCTTGTTTTGCTCCATGTCCCGGGCGGGATTTTCGCGGACGTCGGGCTCGACGGCAGCTGGGCTTTCCGCTTCGAGGAGGGCAAACCGCTGGAAGAGGCGGCGGACGCGGCGTTCGCCGCGTCCGATACGATGGTGGTGCCGGGCTGCTACGACATGATGCCGAAATGGTACATGAAGCGCGGCACTGGGCTCTACCGCCGCACGTTCACGCTGGATGCGCCGATGAAGGACGCCGTGCTGGTCGTGGACGGGATGGGAGTGCGCGCGAAATTCGAGCTGGACGGGAAGGACCTCGGCGTCCATCCGTTCCCCTACGCCCGGCTGGAGATACCTGCCGGCGCGCTCTCCGCCGGCGAGCATACGCTGTTCGCCGCGGTCGATAACATCCTGTCGTGGCCGAGGGTCAAGTTGGCGCGGCCATACTATGACTTCTACTTCTATGGCGGGTTCTACCACGGCGTGAAGCTCGTCGAGCGCGAGCCGAAGGTGTTCGTGCGCACCCTCGACTACCGGACCGGCAAGGTGGAGGTCGAAATAGAGGGCGAGGGGAAAGAGGTGCGCACGATCCCAGACTTCAAGCTGTGGAGCCCCGACGAGCCAAACCTCACCACTATCGAGGTCGCCGGACGCAAAGTGCGCTTCGGCATCCGCCAGATAGAGGCGAAGGACGGCAAAATCTACCTGAACGGCAAGGAACTGTTCCTGAAGGGCTTCAACCGCCACGAGTCGGACTGGCTGAACGGCGCGGCGACGGGCGAGGCGGCCATGCTGCAGGATATCCAGCGCCTCAAGGCCCTGGGCGGGAATTTCGTGCGCGGGGCGCACTATCCGCAGTGCGAGCGCTTCCTGGATCTCTGCGACGAAAACGGCCTGCTGGTCTGGGAGGAGTCGCTTGGGTGGGGCAACGGGCAGAGCTACGTGAACTGCGATTTCCCGCCGGACGAATTGGCGGACGAGGAGTTCTGCGAGATGCAGGTGCGGCAGACCCGCGACATGGTGAGGACGAGCTTCAACCACCCCTCCGTCGTGATCTACGGCTTCCTCAACGAGTGCTCCAGCGGCAAACCGGCGTGCAAGACGCTGGTGGACAGGCTGGTCGCCGCGATACGCGCGGAAAACACAGGGCGGCTGGTGTCGTTCGCCTGCAACGTCGGCGGCCGCGACATCTGCAACGAAAGCACCGACATCGTGGCGATAAACGCCTACCCTGGCACGATACCGATGCAGCCCGGCACGAAGGAGGAGCTCGCGAACGCCGTGCGAACGACGTTCAACGGCCTTGTCGCCACGTTCCGCAAGCGCTATCCGGACAAGCCCATCATGGTTTCGGAGTCTGGATGCGGCGCGGTGTTCGGCCGCCGCGGCGAATTCGCGTCGCCGAATACCGAGGAATTCCAGGCGGAATATCTCGAGGACATCTTCGAGACGCTTTGGGACAACCCGGACGTCTGCGGCTTCGCCATTTGGCAGATGAACGACGGCCGCACCCGCGAACGCTTCGGAGGCAAGGCCGTCTCCGCCATGTTCGGCGGCTCGGTCTCCGGCGTGTTCGACCGTCTGCGCCGCCCGAAACTGGCGGCCGATGTCGTGCGCAGGTTTTTCTCGCGCAAGCCCTGAGCGGGGAGTTTCTCGCAGGCGGGAAGGAAGCAAGACAAGGAAAGGATGGCTTGACATGGAGTGCAGCAGACGGGAGTTTCTTTTGGCCGGCGTCGGAGCCGGATTTGCGTTGGCGGCGGATTCCGTTTTCGGCGCGGCGCCGCAGCAGCCGCGGCCGAAGAGTGTCGGCAGATTGAAGGGTTACGCGCCGCTTGGCGTCAAGCGCGTGTCCGTCAAGGTCGGCGCCGAGCGCCCGTTCAAGGTCGTGCACGTCTCCGACACGCACATCGTCCGCGCCGAGAAGTCGGACGGCGACGCCAAGATCCGGCTCGCGGCGGCGCGGTATCCGAGCATGGGCCATGGCGAACATTACCTGTGCGAGGCCGTGGCGTTGGCGCGGGCGGACG
The DNA here is from genome assembly GCA_946615875.1 of uncultured Verrucomicrobiota bacterium. Lineage (GTDB taxonomy): Bacteria > Verrucomicrobiota > Kiritimatiellia > RFP12 > UBA1067 > UBA1067. Next base: position 5,560 of record CAMOIK010000113.1, read on the forward strand.
GCGCAATGCTCGTCCACACGGGGGACATGATAGATTTCGTGTCCAAGGCCAACCTCGATCTCGCCGGATTGACCTACGGCTCCGACGATTGGTTCGTGTGCGCGGGGAACCACGAGTATTCGCGCTATGTCGGGGAGGCGCGGGAGGACGCCGCCTACAAGGCCGGAAGCTACGAAAGGGTTTCGGCTCACTATCCCAACGACCTCACCTTCGCTTCGCGGGTGGTGAACGGGGTGAACTTCGTCGCGGCGGACGATGTCTATTACAACTTCACGGAGGAGCAGTTGCGGCTCATGGAGAAGGAGGTCGCGAAGGGTCTGCCGATTGCCTTCCTCTGCCACGTCCCTCTCCACGTCCCGCGGCACTACGCACACCAGATGAAGGCGTCCGGCGGCGTGTGCGCCTATGAGACGGGCGTGCCTGACGAGCTGGTGGATACTTGGAAAGGCGGCGCGATCGATCCTTCCAACTGGCGCGACCGCAGGGTGCAGCAGCGAGCCGACGAGGCCACGAAGGAGTTTGTCGCGTATCTGAGGTCCCAGCCTCTCGTGAAAGCGCTACTCTGCGGCCACTGCCACAGGTTCTGGGAAGAGCGCTTTTCGCCGACGGCGATGATGTATGTCGCGGACGCCACCTTCAAAGGCGCCTGCACCGAGATAGACTTCTCGTGAACGGCGACCGCCACTTGGAGAAGTTGCGCGGCCCCGCCGCGGGTTTCGCCGCGTTTTCCTGCGCTTTAGGGCGTTTGCGGGGGCGCCATGCCCCGGTCCGGCGTGGATGCCGCATCAATTCCGCCGACGAGCAAATTTTTCGCACAAGCGACGAGAAAAATGTTATGATGTGTGCATCGTGATGGGAGAAGCGGAGAAGAAAGCGGCGAATTGAGGGCGTTGCAGCCCCGCCAGACGGAGTCCACGATTCCGCGTTTCCGCGATTTTACCCCCTTGCGCACCGTCAGAGGGTTTGGTGCGCAGCAAAGGATGAAATGGTGCGCAGCAAA
>CAMOIK010000114.1 GCA_946615875.1 uncultured Verrucomicrobiota bacterium
GAGTTCGAGGATACGGAGAAGAAGGATGCGGACGAGCGCGAAAGGCTCAAGAAGCTCCTGAACATGTCCGTGAACGAAATAGAGCTCAGCGTCCGCGCTGCGAACTGCCTCAACAACGCCAACATCTCCACGGTCGGAGAGCTGGCGAAAAAGACCGAGGCGGACATGCTCAAGTATCGCAACTTCGGCAAGAAGTCGCTCACAGAAATCAAGGCGAAGCTGGTGCAGCTCGGCCTTTCGCTCGGCTACAAGTTCGACGAGAACCTGCTGGAGTCGAAGAAATAAGGAACAATTGCAATGCGTCATCAGAGAGTAGTGAAGAAGTTCGGGCGCTCTACCGCCCACCGTGCGATGCTCATGAGGAGCCTCGTAACGAACCTAATCCTCGCGGAGTCCATCAGGACGACGCTTCCCAAGGCCAAGCAGGCGCGCAAGGACGCCGACAAGATCGTGACGATCGCCAAGAAGGGCGATCTCGCGGCGCGTCGCCTTGCCGCCAGCCGCATTCTGCAGCCCAAGGCTGTGCAGAAGCTCTTCGACAAGGTCGCGCCCGCCATGGCGGACCGCAAGGGCGGATACACGCGCATCGTGAAGCTCGGCACCCGCAAGGGCGACGGTGCGGAGATGTGCGTCCTGCAGTGGACATACGTCGGCGGCGATGCGAAGCCTGCCGCCGCCGCGCCCGAAACCGATGTGAAGGAGGTGAAATAATGGCTCTTGTGCTCAAGCTCAAGAAGGGCGAATCCGTCGAGCGCGGTCTGAAGCGCCTGAAGAAAGTCCTCGACAAAGAGGGACTTCTGAAGAAGCTTCGCGACCAGCGCTACTTCGAGAAGCCGTGCGTCAAGGCGCGCAAGAAATCTCAGCGCGCCCGCATCCGCAACCGCTCGCGTCGCGGTCGCATGGAACTCAACTAGCTTGCAGTTTCAGGAGTCGCGCCGCGGCGCGACCTTGCCACGGGTTCCGGGTTTCGCGCAGCGCGTCGCCCGGAGCCCGTCGCGCTTGTCATGGGAATGAAGCAGAGGCTGGAGGTGGTCGGGGCTGTCGTCCGGCGTGACGGCAGGTTCCTCCTGGGGCAGCGGCCGGAGGGAAAATCCCAGGCCGGACGCTGGGAGTTTGTCGGCGGCAAGGTGGAGGCCGGTGAAACGCTGGAGGAGGCGTTAGCGCGCGAATGCCGCGAGGAGCTGGCGCTGGAGATTCGCGGCGTGCGCGTCTGCGCCGCCGTGACGCACGAATATCCGGACCGCATCGTGCATCTCACGCTGCTGGAGTGCGTCCCCGCTCCTGGCAGTGAACCCGTGGCGTTGGAACATCGGCGCATAGGCTGGTTCTCGCCGGAGGAGATACCCGGTCTGCCGCTCAGCGCCGCCGACGCCGCGCTTCTCCCGTCCGTCCTTGCGTTTAGCGAAGACGCAAGCACGGAACGCGAAAATATGCTATAATATGCAGCCATGAATGCGGGTGTGGCGCCAAAGACTACTTTCACCTACGAACTGACGGGCGACCAGCAGGAACTGTTGCTGGGCGTAATGCTCACCGGCAACTATCGGCGTCGCGAGGTGCCGTATTCCCTGTGGTCGATCGAGGGCGACAAATTCAACGCCACGCTTTACGAGAAGGAGAAGCATGGTCGGCGCAAGCTGTGCGTGCAAGGTGCGGGGGCGGAGGATTTCGTGCTCTTCGTGCTGGAGCCGCGCGTGCTTGGCGCGGCATCGCTCGGATACGAGAAGGAGCTGTCGCCGGAGCGGTTTTCCGCGCACGCCGGCAGCGACGAGTCGGGCAAGGGCGACTATTTCGGTCCGCTGGTGGTCTGTTGCGCCTACACCGACGAGCGGCTTTCCGCCGAGATGCAGAAACTCGGTGCGAGGGACTGCAAGCAGATGAGCGACAAGTCGGTGCTGTCGGTCGGGATGCAACTGCGGCGGCTGCTGGGGCCCGACGGCTATTCGGTGGTGAAGCTCGGCCCGGCCGCATACAATCGCCTTTACGCCAAGATGCGGAACATCAACCGCATGCTCGCCTGGGCGCACGGCACGGCGATAGAGGAACTGCTCGCCAAGCGGCAGGGATGCGGCCGCGTGGTGGTTGACCAGTTCGCCCGCACGGAGGACACGATAAAGCGCGCGCTGAAGCCGCTTGGCCGCAAGGCGCAGATAGTGCAGATGCACAAGGCCGAGAGCGACATCGCCGTGGCGGCGGCATCCGTGATCGCCCGCGAGATTTTCCTGCGTGACATGCAGAAGATGAGCGAGGAGGTGTTCGGGAAGCCGGAGCCCGGCGACGAGAAGGACGCGCCGCGCGTTCCTGCCGGTTCGTCGGACCCGCGGGTGCGAACTCTCGCCGAGGAGCAGGTGCGCAAGCACGGACCGGTGTGGCTCATGAACCACTGCAAGGCGCACTTCCAGACTACGGACAAGGTGCTTTCCGCCGTTGGCAAGTCGCGTGCCGATCTCCCGCCCGAGGGACAGGTCACGTCGCTCCCGCGCACCGGCGGCTGAACCGCCGCGCCACGCCATTCTTTTTCCCACGGCATCTCAAACCAACAACTCCAAGACAGACATGATTGTAGCAAACTCACTTCTCCAAGGCTTCCTCGGTTCCAACGCCACAGGCCAGATAATAGTGCTTCTCCAGCTCCTTGGCAGCGTCGTAATGGTCGCGGTCATTATCGGGAAGTCCAGGGAGCTCGCCGCCGTCGCACGGACGACGCGGCGCTTCCTGCGCGACTTCGCCACCGGCAGCGACGTGCTGGACTACTACCTGAAGCGGCGCCCTTCGACTTCGGTGGGCCTCGAGGGCATATACAAGGAGACTTGCGAGCGGCTGCTGAAGCTTCTCACGCCGGACGTGCGCTCGCTGCTCGTGGGGCATGGCGCGGACGGCAACGGCGCCGCCGCCCTTACTGCGCGAGAGATCGAGCTTGTCAGGGGGACGTGCGAGCACACGCTTGACGAAGAAGAGATACGCGTGGAAAAGGGGATGGGGGCGATCGCGACCGTGGTCGCGCTTGCGCCGATGCTCGGCCTGCTCGGCACCGTCTGGGGCGTGCTGGATGCCTTCGCGGAGATGGGGACGGCCGGCAGCGCGAGTCTCGCGACGATTGCGCCGTCGATTTCCGCCGCGCTGGTCACCACCGTCGTAGGCCTGGTGATCGCGATCCCCGGCGTGGTGGCCTCGAACCTGATGACGGGGACCATACGCAACATAACGAGCGACATGGAGGGCTTTGCGGACGAGCTCATAGGCCGCATCGCCTGCGAGTTCCAGGGCAGGGGGGCGTAGGGGATGTCCGTGCGTCGCAGAGGCAGGAGCCACAGGCTGGAGAAGCCGAGGGCGACGATCGACATGACGTCGCTCATCGACCTTACGTTTCTCCTGCTGGTCACGTTCATCGTCACGTTGCCCGCGCTGGAGCAGGGCATCTCAATCCTGCTGCCGCAGGCCAAGACCGACGAGCTGCCGACCAAGAACAACAAGGCCAACACGGTCACCATCGACCGCAACAGCCTCATCTACCTGAACGACAAGCCTACCACGCTGGAGGAGCTGAGGCAGACGCTCCAGGCGATGGCCGCCGAAGACCCCGAAGTGCCCGTGCTCGTCCGCGGCGACGTCACGCTCCCGTACGGCACGGTAATGGACGTGGTGAAGGTGGTTTACGACTGCAAGATCCGCCGCATGGCCCTGGTCACAGTGGAGAAGTAGCCATGACAATCGATGAACTGAACGGATACGTGGAGAGCGGCGAGATCGACGAGGTGATACGCGTCGCCGAGGCGCGCCAGTGCAAGGCGCTTTCGCGCATCGCCGATTCCATAACGGCGCGCGGGCGCGTCCGCCTCGTGCTTCTCGCCGGCGCCTCGTCCGCCGGCAAGACCACCACCGCCAAGCGTCTGTGCACGCAGATCCGCGTGAACGGGCTGGAGGCGATGCATCTTTCTACCGACGACTATTTCGTGGGGAATTCGCGCAATCCGCGCGACGAGAACGGAGAGTTCGACTACGAAACGATCGAATGCGTCGACATGGAGCGCCTGGCGGCGGATGTCAATGCGCTGCTTTCGGGCGAAGAAATCAGGATCCGTCGTTTCGATTTCGTCGCGCACGAAGGGTTCGACGAAGAGCGGGCGACGCGCCTTGCGCCCGGCGGCGTGGTGGTTCTGGAAGGGCTTCACGCCCTGAACCCGCGCCTCACCGAAGGCATTGCCGACGGCGTGAAGTTCCGGCTGTTCATCGAGCCGATGACGCAGCCGGAGGTGTTCGCCACCGTCTGCCTGTCTCCTACGGACGCCAGGCTGCTGCGCCGTCTGGTGCGCGACAACCAGTACCGGAAGGTGTCGCCGTACGAGACGTTCCGCATTTGGCCGAAAGTGCTGGCCGGGGAGAAGAAGTGGATAAACCCGTTCCGCGCCCTGGCCGATGCGGAGTTCGATTCCGCGCTGTGCTACGAACTGGCCGTCCTCAAGCCATACGTGGCCGGGCTTCTGGAGATGGTCAGGCGCCAGCATCCGGAAATCGCGCGCGCCTCCGCCCTGGCCGACCTGCTTGCGGTCGTGCACGCCACCGATTCCACGAAAGTGCCTGGCGACTCCATCCTGCGCGAGACGATCGGCGGCTCGCAGCTGGAATACTGAGCCGGCCGCGCGGCGCCGCCAACCTCCCAAACGACATCGAAACCTCCCGGACACCACATGACACTTGACAGCATACGCAACTTCTGCATCATCGCACACGTCGATCACGGGAAGACGACGCTATCCGACCGCATCCTCGAACTGACGCACGCGGTCTCCGCGCGCGAACTGAAAGAACAGACGCTTGACGCGATGGATCTCGAGAGGGAGAGGGGGATAACGATCAAGAGCCATCCGGTGTCGATGGAATACACGGCTAAAGACGGGCGGAAGTATCTATTCAATCTGCTGGACACGCCCGGCCACGTCGATTTCGCCTACGAGGTGTCTCGCTCGATGGGCGCCTGCGAAGGGGCGCTGCTCGTCGTCGATGCCGCGCAGGGAGTGGAGGCGCAGACGGTCGCGAACACGTATTTCGCGCAGGACGCCAAGTTGGAGATCGTGCCGGTGCTGAACAAGGTCGATCTGCCTGGCGCGGACGTGGCGGAAGTGAGCCGCGAGATAGAGGACGTGCTGGCGATACCCATGGACGAGCCTTTGCTCGTATCCGCCAAGACGGGCGTCGGCTGCCCCGACGTGCTGGAGGCGATAGTCAAGCGCATACCGCCGCCGGAGACGGCCGGTGCGGATGCGCCTCTGCGCGCCCTCGTGTTTGATTCCGTGTTCGACGAGTTCCGCGGCGTGATCACCTACGTGCGCGTCGTGGACGGCAGCGTGAAGGCCGGCCAGGGCGTGTCGTTCATGGGCAGCGGCGTGACGACCACCATCCACGAAGTCGGCATATTCTCGCCGAACAAGAAGCCCGTGGACTCGCTTTCCGCCGGGCAGGTCGGATACCTTGTGGGCACGGTCAAGGACCCGAGCGAGATCAAGATCGGCGACACGGTGACGACGATGAAGATGGGTGCCACCGAGCCGCTGCCCGGCTTCCACGACATCCATCCCACCGTGTTTTGCGGCATCTATCCGATGTCCACCGACGAGTTTCCGAAAGTCGAGCAAGGATTGGAGAAGCTCCATCTCAACGACTCAGCCTTCACCTTCCACCACGAGTCCTCGCTCGCGCTGGGCTTTGGCTTCCGCTGCGGCTTCCTCGGCCTCCTGCACATGGAGATCGTGCAGGAGCGGCTGCGCAGGGAGTTTTCGCTCGATATCATCTCGACCTCTCCTGGCGTGGTTTACAAGCTCAAGCTCAAGGACGGCACAGCGAAGGACCTGGACAACCCCCTGCAAATGCCGGACCAGTCCGCGCTCGAATCCATCGCCGAGCCTATTCTCAAGGCGCGCATCATCACTCCGTCCGCCTCGATAGGCGACGTCATGCGCATAGTGATGGACCGCCGCGGCACGGTGGAGGGCACCGAGACCCTGGATTCCAAGCGCGTCATGCTCCATTGCGTCCTGCCGCTGAACGAAATCCTGATCGATTTCCACGATACCCTGAAGTCGGTCTCCCACGGCTACGCGTCGATGGACTACGAACCGGCGGGATACCAGATCTCCGACATCGTGAAGATGGACATCCTTCTGAACGGCGAGACGGTTGATGCATTCGCGACGATGGTCCACCGTGCAAAGGCCCGCGCCCGCGGCATCCAGATGTGCAAGGCGCTGGCCGAGACGATTCCGCCGCACCAGTTCAAGATCCCCGTGCAGGCGGCCATCGGCAAGGAGATCATCGCGCGCGAAGACATCCGTCCGTTCCGCAAGGACGTGCTCGCCAAGCTCTACGGCGGCGACGTGACGCGCAAGATGAAGGTGCTGGAGAAGCAGAAGCGCGGCAAGGCCAGAATGAAGGAGTTCGGCCACGTGAACGTGCCGCAGTCGGCCTTCATAGCCGTGCTGAAGGGCACTATAAAGGAGAAGT
>CAMOIK010000115.1 GCA_946615875.1 uncultured Verrucomicrobiota bacterium
TGGACGTGGCGGGCGTCGTTGTCGATGGCGTCGGCCGCGGCTCCGCCACCGTCAAAAAGGCCAATGCCGCGGTGCCGGTCGCAATAGATTAGAGTAGCTGCGGCGCCATTGCCACGAAAACGGGTTTTGCGGATAAGGGTACGTCTAAAATCAATATCGCACAGCGACGTAAATTTATGGTATAATATGCCCCAAGCCGAGCAAAGGCATTTCAAGCAAAGGAGAAACCATGAAGCACAACACGATTCTGACAGCGATAGCGGTCTGTTCCGCTCTGGCGCTCGCAGGCTGCCGCTATGATTCCGCGAACGAGGGCGACGCGTCCGCGAACGACGCCGCGCTGACCGGCGGTGCGCAAGACGAAGAGACCGCGGAATTCGCGGACGGCCCCGGCGCGAACGACCAGGATGGCTCGCTCGACGCGCTCACGAGCCAAGGCAAGCCGTTCGACGAGCTCTACCAGCGCTGCACCGACATCGCGCTCGCGCCGGTCTATTTCGGGCTGGACTCGACCGTGATCTCCAGCACCGAGATCGGCAAGGTCGATGCCGTCGTCCAGCACCTGACGGACAATCCCAACCGCGTCGTGATCGTGGAGGGCCACTGCGACGAGCGCGGCTCCAACGAATACAACATGTCTCTCGGCGAGGCGCGCGCCGTGATCCTCTCCAACTATCTGACGGAGAGCGGCATCGCGCAGGATCGCATCCAGACGCGCAGCTACGGCGAGGAACGCCCCGCGGCCGAAGGCACCGGCGAGAGCACGTGGGCGAAGAACCGCCGCGGCGAATTCGCGATATTCCAGAAGTGATTCTTCACGGAGCGGCCTTTCGGGTTCCGCTCCGGCAAAAGCCGTGCTGCTGGCATTCATATTCGACAGCGTAGGCTTCGGCGAGTGGCTGGTCCTGCTCGCCGTGGCGCTTATGGTCCTCGGTCCGCGGCGCCTGCCGGAAGCGGCGCGGACGGTCGGGCGCTTCTACGCGAAGTTCCGCAGGGCGTCCGAAGGCTTCCGGCGTCAGCTCTTCGAGCTTGACAACGAGATACGCGCCGCAGAGTCCACGGCGGAGAGGGAAGCGCAGGATCTTTTCGTGATAGACGGCGACGAGGCGACGGCCAAACCGGCCATCGAGGCGTGAGGGGGGGCGAAGGACTTTCCATGCCGACCGATCCCCCAATGCCGCTCATGGCGCACCTCACGGCGCTGCGCTCCTCGCTGTTCATCGCGGCGAGCGCGTGGGTCGTGTGCGCGGTGGTAGCGCTCGTGTTCTCGCCGGAGATACTGGCGTGGCTCAAGTCGCCGGCGGCGGAAGACCAGGCGCTGCTGGGCGGTCTCGATCTGACGAGCGGTTTCTCCACCATGCTGGACATCGCGGTCTGGGGCGGCACGTTCCTCTCCTTCCCCTTCCTTGTCTTCGCGGTCCTGCGGTTCGTCTTCCCGGCGCTCGATCTGCGCGAACGCACGGCCATACTCACGGCGCTGATATGCGGTTCAGGGCTGTTCATGGCCGGGGCGGCGCTTTCCTACGCCAAGACCCTGCCGCTCGTGGTCTCGGCGTTCCAGCAAATGAACAGGTGGATCGGCCTGAACGTGGGGACCATACGCATAGAAGGCTACATCAAGATCGTGCTGAAGACGCTGCTGGCCTTCGGCTTCGTCTTCCAGATGCCAATGATCCTCTTCGTCCTGGGCTGCCTGGGCATCGTCACCAGCCGGGCGCTGCGGGAGAAGCGGCGCATGGCGATAGTCCTTTCGTTCCTGGTGTCTATGTTCCTCACTCCCCCGGACCCGATGAGCCAGATAATCATGGCCGTTCCGCTCTGCCTGCTCTACGAGGTCTCGATATGGGCGGTATGGCTCAAGGAAAGGCGGGCGTGACAGCCGCCAAGGGCCTTCGCACGGCGGGCCGTCCACGATGCAGATGAAGAACCGCGTTTCAGTGGCGCTCGGCTTCCTGGCGCTGATATTCGTCGGCGCCGTGCTGCTCGCTGCGCCGTTCGCGCGCGTGGAAGGCGCGTGGGGCCACTGGCGGGAGGCGCTTTTCACCTCGTTCTCCGCCGTGTGCGTGACGGGTCTTTCCGTCGTTGACATCGCGGCGGAATACAGCCGCGCCGGGCAGGTGGTTCTGATGGCGCTGGTGGAAATCGGCTGCCTGGGCCTGATGACGTGCGGCACGTTCCTGCTCGTGGCCATAGGGCGGCGCCTCTCGCTCAGCAGGGAGTTTTCGCTGATGAACGCATACGGCGTGGAACAGGTGCAGGGGCTTCGCGGGCTGATATGCTGGGTCGTGGGCTCTATGGCGGTGATCGAGACCGCGGGCGCGCTTGCGCTGTATCCGCGCTTCAGGTCGCTCTTTCCGGACGACGCGGCGTATATGTCGGCGTTCTATTCGCTGATGAGTTTCTGCAACGCCGGTTTCGGCATCCTGCCGCGTTCGCTGGCATCATTCGAGGACGAGCCGCTGGTGCTCTGCATACTTGCCACGGAGACGATACTCGGCGGCATAGGCTTCCTCGTGATCTACAACCTCTGCACGTTCAAGTTCCTGCGGCGGCGCACAGGCGGAGCGGGGCGCCTGTCGCTGCACACCAAAGTGGTGCTGCGCGTCAGCGCATATCTCCTCGCCATCGCCTTCGCCGCGTTTCTGCTGCTTGAATGGAATGGCGTCCTGGCGGGAATGCCGGTGCTGAAGAAGCTCTACATCGGCTTCTACCAGTCGGTGACGCCGCGCACGTGCGGCTTCTGCGTCACGCCCACGGAAGATCTCAAGCCGCTCACCCGCCTGGTCTATGAGACGCTCATGGTCATCGGCGGCGCGCCCGGCTCGGCCGCCGCCGGCATCAAGGTCACGACCCTGGCGGTCCTCATATACACGATCAAGGCGATGTGCTGCGGCGCCGGCGAAACGGTCATATACAAGCGCGTGGTGCCCATGGAGATCGTGCGCGAATCGATCGTGATCGTGGTCGCCCTGACCGCGCTTGCCACGCTGGTGACGGGTGCGCTCTTCGCGACCGAGGCGGATAGCGGCATAGCGCTGGACGCGCTGTTCTTCGAAGCCGTCTCCGCCATCACCACCACCGGACTTTCCGTCGGCGACACGACGGCCAGTCTTTCCGCTCCGGGCAAAGCGGTGATTCTCGCCGCGATGTTCGCCGGGCGGCTGGGGGCGCTGTCGGTGGTGATGCTGATCGGCGACCGCGAACAGAAGACACACATCCGCTACCCAACCGAGGAGCTTGTGGTGGGCTGAAGCGCGCGGCGCATTGACACGGCGGCGGGCAAAATGGTAAAATATGTCCCCATGGAGGGCAAAAGGGTGAAAAAGAGCACGAATGGCGAGGTCGCGGAGGTGGGCAATGGATAACCAGACCGCCGCTTTGTTCTTCGACGTCTTGTGCTTTGGCCTGAGCGTCGTATTCTTCTGGTCTTCGACGATTGTCCTCGTCGGTCTTCTCAAGCGCGAAAGGAAACATCCAAAAGCCGCGAAGAAGCTGAAGTTCGCCGTCCTTATATGCGCGCGCAACGAGGAGAGCGTGATCCGCCTCCCGGTCAAGAGCATCGCCATGGGCGCCTACCCGGCGGACCGCAGGGACATCATAGTTCTGGCCGACAACTGCACCGACGCGACCGCGGAGAAAGCGAGGGAGGCCGGGGCGATCGTCTGGGAGAAGCGCGTGCCCAGTTCGGGCAAGGGCGACGTGCTGGCGTGGGGCGTAGACCGCGTGCTGAAGGCCGGCGGCTACGACGCCATAGCGGTCTTCGACGCCGACAACATAGCGTCCGACCGCTGGTTCGACGAGATGAACGACGCCCTGCAGGACGGCGAGAAGGTCGTGACCGGGCGCCGTCACTCCTCCAACGCCAAGGCGAACGTGATCGCAGGCTGGTACACCGTCTATTGGGACATGATGAACGAGCTGTCGAACCGCGTGCGCACCAACCTCGGGCTTTCCGGCAAGCTGACCGGCACAGGCTTCGCGTTCCTGCTTTCCGCGCTGGGAGAAGAGGGCTGGAAGACGCACACGATGGTCGAGGACGTGGAGTTCACGGTGCAGGGCAACCTGCGCGGGAACCGCGTCGCCTACGTGCCGGGTGCGGACTACGCGGACGAACAGCCGGTGACTGTGGTTTACATGTGGCGGCAGCTGCGGCGCTGGGCGACCGGCGGCTGGCAGGTCGCCAGGTCGTATTTCTGGCCGTGGCTCAAGGGGATGTGCCGCCGACCTTCGCTGCGCCTCTTCGACAGCTACTTCGCCATCCTGACTGGAATGTCCGTCGCGTTTCTGCTGCTTTTCAACGTCGTCGCGCTGCTCGTCAAGCTGTGCAGCGCGTCGATGGACAACGTCCTGGCGATATTCACGTCGGTCTTCGTCTTCGTCTTCGTTTTCTTCATGGGCTGGATCACGGCGTGCTCGGCGGTGGCGCTTTCCAAGCGCAAGCGCCGGCCCCGCTGGATCGCGGTGGCCACGTTCCCGGTCTTCTCGCTGGTGCTCTCGGCCTCCGTGCTCTACACGCTGGTCTTCCCGACGCGCCGCTGGAAACCCATTCCGCACGGCTCGCGGGTCGATGACAACATCAAGGTCTCGCGATGAACCTCTACGCCGCATTGCGTGACTGGATAGGGCAGGATCCGTTCTTCACGCTCCTCGAGCACGCGGGGACGTTCGCCGGCGCCGTTTCCGGCGTGAGGCTGGCGAGCGTGAAGCGCTTCGACTGGTTCGGGGCGTATGTGATCGGACTCGTGACGGCGCTGGGCGGCGGCACTCTGCGCGACGTGATGCTGAACATAGAACCGTTCTGGATGGCGAACGCCGGCTACGTGGTGACGTCGTTCGTGGCGGTCGTGTGCATATCGGTGTTCGGGCGGCGGTTCATCGACGGGCAGATCACGTGGTACATATGGGACACGCTGTCGATATCCTTCTTCATGGTCATAGGTCTGGAGAAGGCGCTGAAATACGGCAAGGCGTGGTGGTGCGCGATCTTCATGGGCGTCGTGACGGCCGTGTTCGGCGGCGTGCTGCGCGACATCAGCATAAACACCGTGCCCCTCATATTCCGGAAGGAGATCTACGCGCTGGCGTGCGCGGCCGGCGGCGTAGTGTATCTGCTGCTGCGGCTCGTGGGCATGGACTCTCGCGCCTGCGCCACGGTATGCGTCGTCGCCATCTTCATCATCCGCGCCCTGGCGATACGCTTCCACCTCGGCGTCCCGGTCCTGCGCGGCCACAACCACTTCGCACACCACAAGAAGAAGCCGGCGGCCCAAAGCCGCTAGCGCCCTTGCACCCCCCAAGAAACCTCTCAAACCTCTCCCATGAAACAATTCAAGCTCACCGACCCGTTCGGCTCCGCACCCGTCGAGCCGCCATTCACCCAAAGCGTCTCCGGGGCGAAGCCCTGGCGCAACATGCGCGTCACCCGCCCCTACACGCTGGGGCAACTGCTCGACCAGACGATAGTGCGCTGCGGCGAGAACGACGCGGTGGTCTATGCCGACCGCGATTTCCGCCTCACGTGGTTCCAGTTCGGCGAGGAGGTGGATCTCGTCGCCAAGGGTCTGATGGCGCTGGGCGTGAAGCGCGGCGAGAAGGTGGCGCTGTGGGCGACCAACGTGCCGCACTGGGTGGTGCTGATGTTCGCGACGGCGAAGATCGGCGCGATCCTTCTGCCGCTGAACATCAACTACAAGTCGGCGGAGATAGACTTCGCGCTCAAGCAGTCCGAGGCGGAGAACATCTTCATCATAAACGGCTACCGCGACTGCAACTACGTGAAGGTGCTAAACGACCTCATACCGGAGCTGAAGAACACCGCGCGCGGCGAACTGAAGAACAAGACCTACCCCCACCTCAAGCGCGTCTTCTTCCTTGGAGGCGAGAAGCACAAAGGGATGTATTCGCTCAACGAGGTGAAGTCTCTCGCCTGCGAGGTTTCCGACGAGGACTACTACGCCAGGCAGGAGACGTGCGACGTGCACGACGTGGTGAACATGCAGTACACGTCAGGCACGACCGGCTTCCCGAAAGGCGTGCAGCTGACGCACTGGAACATCGCGAACGACGGCTTCTGGATCGGCGCCTGCCAGAACCTCTCCTCGCGCGACCGCGTCTGCATTCCGGTGCCGCTCTTCCACTGCTTCGGCTGCGTGCTCGGCGTGATGAGCTGCGTCAACCACGGCGCGACGATGGTGTTCCTTGAGAAGTTCGACCCCGTGCAGGTCATGTCGTCCATCGAGAAGGAGCGCTGCACAGCCACCTACGGCGTGCCGACGATGTACATCGCGATGCTGGACCACCCGCTCTTCGAACGCTTCGACTTCCGCTCGCTGCGCACTGGCATCATGTCCGGCAGCGCCTGCCCGGTGCACAGGATGCAGCAGGCGCAGCGCAAGATGTTCATGCGCGAAATCACCAACCCCTACGGCCTAACGGAGTCCGGCCCCGTGATGACGATGACGCGCTACTTCGAGCCGTCCATCGAGC
>CAMOIK010000116.1 GCA_946615875.1 uncultured Verrucomicrobiota bacterium
TTTTTTCGCCCGCCTATCGAGCCTCGCCAAAAAATGGGTGGGTAAACTTCAGCAGGCAATCGACCATTGACTTGCGCACGGAAAATATGATATAATGATGCTTTTCTTTTGAGCATGTCAGTGGTTGGTCACATACTTTGGCAAGGGTGCGCACGGGGCGTCTCGCACGGGGCGTCGGTTTTATGCCGTCCGCGCCACATTTGCCCCCCCTACCCCTATGTAAACACACTGACGTCCCGTGCGCATCCCTATATTAAGGAGGAGAGGGAATGGCACTGGACATAAACGGATACAGCGCGACATTCAAGGCTTTTGCCGATTTCGCCACGCAGCAGATCGACGCTGGCAAATCCAAGGCGGTCGCCCGCGCCGGCGACACGGGCGGGCTGGATGGATGCACCATAACGGCCGTGAAGAGCGACTGGGTCGGGATCGGCGTAGGCCGTCTGAAGAGTCTGAAGGTCGCGAACAACACCGTGCGCGAACTCTTCAAAAAAGCCATCATAGAAATATTCGGCAGCGAGGAGAACATCCCCGACAAGGTCAGGGACGCCATGAAGATGGCGGACTACGACAAGGGAAAGCCTCTCACGGCCAGGCGCATCATGGCCGTCAAGGTCGCGATCGACCTGGACGGCACGGCGGCGGCGCTCTCGAAGAAGCAGGATGTAGCGTCGATCAAGGCCGAGACGCGGGCGATCGCGACGGATATGGGATACGTCAAGAGCGAGCTTCCGAAGCTGGCGCGCGCGGCGCAGTTCCTCGCCAAGGCGACGGGCATGGACGAGGCTGCCGCGATGCGCGAGGTCGCCACGCCCGGCTCGAAGGCGAACCGCTTGATGGACTACGGCGGGCGCTTCATGGAGAACGCCGAGAACTTCAAGGAAGGCCTCAGGCTCGTCGATCTTTTCCAGTCGTGGCACAAAGATCTTTCCGACACCGCGGCAGACATCAATAAGTCCGGCAACATGCCGCAAGAGCGAGACTACTCTTCGGCCGACACGCCCTCAAAGTTGAATGCCAAGACCTGCGTCAATGAAGAGACCAGGCTTGCGATGGAGAAGTTCGTGTTCGAGGATATGGCAGCCAAGCCTTCAGCGAACCTCAAGGAGCAGGACGGCGAGAAGATCTTCGGTTTCAAGAACAACAACGCCAGCCGCTTCTTCGGGCAGAATTTCGGCGACTCCTGCACCTCGACCATCGCCAACATGCCGCCCGCCAAGCGAGAGACCGTCTTCAAGGTGTTCAATCTTTTCTGTTCGCTGGCAGAGAAGCCGGACGATCACCAGATACCGGCAAACGACCGCTTTTTCGACAAGCAAGCCATCAAAATAATGCTCGGACGCGTCCTTCGGCATTTCGACGGGATATCCGCTTTGGACGCCAAGGGCAATCTCACCGCGAAGAACGTCATCAAGACGTGCTGCCCGGACATGGTAAAGGCAGGCAAAACCGGCAACTGGGACTTCAAGGCGGTGAGGGATTTCATCGACAACATCTCCAACGAGCTGGCGCTTGAGCCCGAAGAAGGAGGCAAGTACAGCGACATGAACTCCAGCCAGATCGAGCTGCTGATGGAATCCACCGGCGGCACGCTGGACGAGGTGGTAGGTATGCTGAAAGGCGGCGAGAAGCTTCCCAACGCGCAGTATGTGTCGGAAGGGCAGCTGTCCCTCAAGCATTTCGGCACCGTAGAGGGCGGGCGGGCGCTGCTGAAATCGGACCTCGACCGCGGCGTGGGCTATGTCGCCGTCGCCGAAAAGAAACTCCATCTTGGCAATCACGCCGACTTCGGGTTCAACTTCCCCGGCGAGGAGCGGTTCGTCACGAACGGCACCAATGAGGGCCTCGCCAACATCGACAAGGTGGGCGACAAGGTGGAGGCGATGTGCGGCAAAGTCCATCCCAAGCAGGCGGCGAGCGTCATGGCGATGCTTTCGCAGTCGGGGCTGGGCGTGCTCAGGGGCGGTCTGGAGCAATACGGCATCAAGTCCGAGGAACACTCGGTAGTGGACTTCACGCTCGCGCGGGATGCGGAGTCCGGCGACGTGACGATCCGCTACTCCAGCCCCAAAGAGCTGCCGTTCGCGTTCGAGTGGACGGCGACGGTGGGGGTGGACGGCAATGTTTCGACCACTCCGCTGCGCTTCACCGACGAAGCGACGCTCAAGAAAGAGATGGCGGACACCGTCGAAGCCATAAAGAATACGCGGAACATCAAGGGCAAGTCGCCGGAGGTCGTGAACAGAGTGGCGGGTATGCTGGTCGAAGCGGCGACGACCGACAGCGACCTGCTGGCCCTGCTGAGAATGAACAGGGGATTCGTCGCCTACGGCATCATTCTCGACGGTGCCAACCACGTCCGCTCCGACGAGAAGATCATGAAGAAACTGGAGGCGCTGCGCGACAACGTCAACGAGCTGCGGATGGCGACAAAAGGGGATCGGCTCGCGTTCGCCGCCGGCTTGAAGCAGCTGTCGATGCTCGAAGGCGCGTCCCTGAAGAGCGGTACGATCACCAGAATGTGCGAAATCGCCGCCAAGGAGGATGTCGGCGCGATCAAGAACCTTTCCGCCAAGTCGAGCCCGCAGGACGTGTTCAACGCCGTCCGCCGGCTGCACGAGATCGTCCAGAAGGCGTGCATCGAAACGAGGGCGATGACGACATTCTCCGAAGCGGGCGGAACCGAGACGACGGGGTTGGAAAGTTTCATTCTCGGCCAGATTCTGTCGCGCTGCGACACGAAAACGCTCAACGGTCTCAAGAACGCGTTGTATTCCAAAAACAGCGTGGAGATGAACAGCGTTTTGTTCAAACTGCGTGCCGGAATGTTCCCTCCCGGCGTCAATATCGACCCCGAGAAGCGCATATCCATATCCACGCTGGCCCATTCGCTCTACGGCACGTTCCGCGAGGACTTGGCCGCCGTGGTCAACGACACGTTGGGCATCGAGGAATACGACAGGCCGGAATACTCGGACGGAACGGAGAAAACCGACGAAAAGACCGCCAGGAACATCCTCGACGTTCTGGTGGACTACTCGGCGAATCTGAAAGAAGCCGAGCAGCGCTCCAATCTCGAGGCCGGGATTCTTCCGCCGCCCAACAACCACTGAAAACCGCTTTATCAAGACAAGGAGAAAACCAAGCATGAGAAAAACGAACAAGTTGGCAGGCGCACTTCTGCTGATGCTTGCGGCGACGAACGCGGCGGCCGTCTTCGCCGCCGTGAACTTCCCGACAGGGACCCACCTGATCAAGGGCACCCTCAAGGACTGGGAAAACAAGGTGCTGACATCGTCCGCCGCCGTGACCATCCAGGCGGTGTCGACCAACGGCGCGGTCATCGCATCCACGATCGTGGCGGATCCGACGGCCGACGGCTACAACTTCCTGCTCCAGATACCGCTTTCCTCGACCGCCACCGATTCCACGGCGGCGGTCGGCGACACGCTCAATTGCGTACTGGTGCAGAGTTCGGGCCTTTTCCTCGCGGTCGATCCGCTCGTCGTCGGCGATGCGAACGCCCTATCGACGGTCTCCCTCGCGTTCGTCAACATGAGAAGCTACACTTCGGCCGACGGCGCGACCACGGCGAGCGTCCCGCAGGAATATATCGACACGATCGCCGTGTGGATGGAGGTATGCGAGATCGAGGGAGAATACGATCCCTTCGCCGACTACGACGGCGACGGCGCCTCCAACTACGCCGAGTACCGAGCGGGCACGAACCCCTTCCTGGCTTCGGACAAGCTGGAGATCAGAGGCTACGACGCATCCCGAAACTCTTTGCACGCCATCACTTTCGAGTATGTCGGCGGCCATGTATACGGCGTTTCCACCTCGCTCTCGCTCGCCAATCCCAAGTGGGCCGCGCAGAAGGTCAAGAAGTCCGAGGACGATCCCGGGTACGAGCAGGTGATGCCGTCCGCAGACGAGAACGCTGTCGGCGAAACCACCACGATCTACGTCGTGCCCGCCGAAGGCGCTACGAGCCAGTTCTTCAGGCTGGAAGCCAAGTAGTGGTTGGGAGTTTGAGTTAGCAGTTAGGAGTTAGAAGCCATGAAACAACACACAAGACATCTGTTGCTTCTGTCGTTGCTGCCGTTTGCTGCGCAGGCGGCGCATATTTCCGAGATGGTGAAGCTGGAGAAGGGGTGGAATGCGATATATCTGGAATCGACGCCGGACGATCCAGCGTGCGAGACGTTCTTCGCCGGCTCGCCGGTCGAGCGCGTCGCGTCGTACCATTCCGACGCATACTCGGCGACGCGGCAGTATGCCGATGACGGCACGGAAATCTCGCAAAAGCCGCTTTCCTACTATGTGTGGGTGCCGGGCGACGAGACGGCATCGACGATGACCGCGCTCGCCGGCGGCAGGGCATACTTGATATACGCCACGAACACTTGGGAAAAGACGTTCCTCGGCGTGCCCTCCGCGCCGCGGCAGACGTGGCGCTCCACGTCGGGCGACACGGGCTTCATGAACCTCGTGGGCGTTTCCGCGGACGCCGGCACTAACGTGTCCGCTAAGGCGTATTTCGGCGAAGGCCCATACGGGACGGTGTCGGGCGTGGCCTACAAGATCGGCGGCTCGAAGACGTCTGCGCCTTCATTCCTTCCGCTGTCGATCGGCGCCAGGAGCATGGTGGGCGGCGGCATGGCCTACGCGCTCACGGCGACCAGGGACGCGGATTGGCCGGGCGTGATCGGGTTCTCCGGCGATGCCTCCGTCGCGTTCGGCTCCGACTCCTTCGCGAACGTCACGCTCAAGAACTTCGGCACGACCAACCATGTGTTCCGCGTGAAGATCGTCGCGTCGGCCGATGCCGGCGAGCAGGTCCCCGCCATGAAGCGCATGGTGAAGGACGCGAGCGGCGACGCGTCGTGGATCGACGTGGCGCCTGGCGAGCCCTGGGACGTGGAACTCGCGGCGGAAGGGCTTTCGGCGCAGCGCTTCGCGATCGACCGCGCGGCGATGGCGTCCGGCACGACCTACGCCGCCGTGATGCAGGTCGAGGACATGGGAGGAAGCGCGATGCGCGTTCGCATCCCCGTTACGGTCGAAGATGTCGCACCTGACGCTTCCGCATTCCCGACCGGCCTCTGGGCGGGATACATCCAGATGGAGACGGTTTCGTCGCTTACCAACGAGACGCCGACCGCAGCCGCCGGGACGCTGAAGATGAACATCCTCGTCCATGCCGCCGCAGACGGCACGGTGCGCCTCCTGCAGCGCATCGCGGCCGGCGTCGATGCGGACGGGAAGATGCGCCTCTTCAAGGAGCTTGCGTCCGCGAAGGCGGAGTGCGAAAATCCGCGGCGCCTTTCGTCCGTGATGATGAGCGTCGATACGCCGATCGTCGAAGCCACGGCGCATACGACGTTCGGCGACCAGCTGCAGTTCGCGTGGACGGTGGCGCCGACGGCGCGAGACAATCCGTTCCGCCACGCCTGGCATCCCGACCATGACGGCAAGACGGCGGACTACTCCGGAGACGTCGTCTCCGGCGACGATCTGGCGAACTACGTCAACCCCGTGAAGCCCGAGCTCTGGAGCGTCACCAACACGCTCTACCTATCGTGGCACAAATTGAACGACTCGGCTGCGGACGTCGATTTCGAACACAACCCCAACGAGGTCACGGCGGGCTTCGCCACCTGGACGGTCGGCGGACTCGTCTCTGGAGACCCGATCAACGCGATGGGCATCTTCTATCTCAAGCGCATCGCCGACGTCGGCGAAATCGAAGACTAACAGAAAAGGAAATCGACAATGAAGAACGCAACACTTTTTGCAATTCTTGCGGCGTTTGCGGTCGCGACTAGCGCGACCCTCCCCGCAAATGCGGCGGTGCCGGAGATGCTGACCTATCGCGGTCAGCTCTGGCGCACGGGCGGGTTCGCCGAAGGCGGCGAGAATCTCACGCTCACATTCAAGATCTACGACAGCGAAGCTCCTGAAACCGTGCTCTGGGGGCGGTCGGTCGTCGCGGCCGTCGATACGAACGGCGTCTTCTACGCGGAGCTGAAGGACGACAACGGCGCTGCGGTGCAGGGCGCGTCCTACACGGCGCTCGTCGATGCGGTCGCCGCCGCGAAGGGTGCGATCGAGGTCGGCCTCACGCCGCCTGGCGCCGGAGAGATTGCGCCGCGCCAGACGCTCACGACGGGCGTGCGCGCCGCGCGGGCTGCGAGGACCAAGGCTGTGGACGTCTTCTACGCGGAGAACCGTGTGATCGCGGGCGAGGCGGCGATCGACGAGCTGATGGTTTCGTCCGTCACCGTCACGAACGGAGCGGCGCAGCTCCCGCCCGTCTGCTACCTGGCGCCGGTCGCTGAGCAGTCGGTGGGCGGCGGCAAGGGAACGGTGACGCTCAAGGGGCTTTCGCCCGCACGCGCAGCATCGCCGTATGCGCCGGCCGGGAGCGGATCCTACACGACCGGCTCGGC
>CAMOIK010000117.1 GCA_946615875.1 uncultured Verrucomicrobiota bacterium
TGCACTCCTCGGTCTGCGGCATGATGCCGTCGTCCGCCGCGATGATGAGCACCGCGATGTCGGTGAGCTGTGCGCCGCGCGCGCGCATTGCGGAGAAGGCGGCGTGGCCTGGCGTGTCGAGGAAAGTGATCTTGCGCCCTGCGATCTCCACCTGGTAGGCGGAAATCTGCTGGGTGATGCCGCCAGCCTCGCCTGCGGCCACGTGCTCCTTGCGTATCCAGTCCATCAACGTGGTCTTGCCGTGATCGACATGGCCGAGGAACGTGACGACGGGTGCGCGGGTACGCAGCGACTCCGGCGGATCTTCGGGGATCAGGTCGTCGGCGTCTATGGCCTTGAGGACGGGCTTGGCGGCCGCCTTGTCGCGGGCCTTCTCGACCGTCACCTTGAATCCGTAGCGTTCGGCCACCTTGACGGCGATGTCGGGCTCGACGCGCTGGTTGATGGAGGCCAGTATCTTCAGCGCCATGAGATCGGCGATGAGGCGGTTGGGCTTGATGCCGAGTTTCGCGGCGAGATCCTTGACCACCACGGCGCCGCGAATGGAAATCTCGCGGGATTCCGGCCCCTCCGGGAGGACGGAGGCCTGGACGTCCGCCGCCCTGGAGACGCCGCCGCGCTGCTTCTCGAACGCTTTCAGCGCGTCCTTGCCCTTCTTGCCCTTGCGGTTGCCCTTCTCCACGTCGTCATAGTCGCCGACCGGCTTGGGCGCCCGCTCCTTAGGCTGCGCGGCGACGGTGATCTTGATTGCGGCCGAACCCGCCGGCGCGGCTTTCTGCAGCGGCTTGAAGCCTGGATGCGCGTTCAATCCCGGCGCGGCGGCGAACGGCTTGGGCGGCTGCTTTGGCTTGTAGCCGGGCGCCATGCGCAGCGGCGGGCGCGGCGCGTCGGCGGCGGTTGCCGCCGGTTTCGCGGAAGAGACGCTGATGGAAATCTTCGGCGGCGGCGCTACGGGGCGTGACGGTTTCTTGGGATTTATGTGCAGCGGCTCCAGCTTGGCTTTCGCGGGCGCGGCGGGCTTTTCCGTTGCCGACGCCGGTGGCGGCGGGGGTGGCGCGTCTGTCGCGGGCGCGGCGGCGGCGGGTGCGGGGGCTGGCCTCGCCTTGCGCCCGGCCTTCGTCCAGGCGTCGTCAACCGTCTTCGCTGCGGCCAGATGGGCCGAGAGCGCCTCGCGGCCTTCCTCTACGACGCGGCGGGCGAGAGCCGCCGCCTTGCCGCGCTTCGCTTCGCGCTTTGCCGCCACGTCCTCCTTCGGCATGGCGGAAACCGCTTCGCGCAGACGCGGGAGGTCGTACTTCCCAATGGCGCTGATTGCGCTTGACACGTCGATGTCGCGATCTTGTGCCGCCTTGAGCACTTCCGCGCTGGTGACGCCGGCTTCCCGGGCTAGTTCATATACACGCATGAGAATGAAGTCTGAAATCTGAAGAAGTTTGAGAAGTTTTAGTTAGAGAGTGAACCACCACCGACCACTACCAACTACCCATTTATCAACTCGGCCACGGCGTGCGCGGCGGCATAGACGCCCTTGGCCGTCACTTCGTCCAGACCGGTCATCGCCATGAACGTCGCCTCGTCCTCGCCGACGATGCCTTCGACGGACAGGAATCCGGCCTCCGCCATCTGCGTGGCCACGGCGGTGGAGACGGAGAACGTCTCTGCCAGTTCCTTGATCGCCTCCGCCTTCTGGTCCTCGAACGATGCCGATGCCATCGACTTCTTCACCTCGACGTTCCATCCGGTGAGCTTGGACGTCAGGCGGACGTTCTGCCCGCGCTTGCCCAGGCACAGCGAATACTGATCCGGCGCCACCGTGACGTGCACGGTGTTGGGGAGCGTCGGATCGACCGTCACGCTTTCGAGCTTGGCCGGCGCGAGCGCCTGCGTCACATACTGGCAGATGTCCTCGTTCCAGCGCACTATGTCGATCTTCTCGCCGTTCAGCTCGCTGACCATCGCACGCACGCGGATGCCTTTCTGCCCGACGCACGCGCCCACGGGATCGACGTTCTCGTTGCTCGTGCGCACGGCCACCTTGGCGCGGAAGCCGGGGTCGCGGCTGATTGCCATGATCTCCACCACGCCGTCCGCGATTTCGGATACTTCCAGGCGGAAGAGCGCCTCCAGGAACTTCGGATGCGAACGGCTCAGCACCACGCCAGGGCCTTTTGCGTCCTGCTCGACCTTCAGGATGATTGCGCGCACGGTGTCGCCCACCTGGTAGTTTTCGGTGGGTATGCGTTCCTTGTTCGGCAGCACCATTTCCGTCTTGCCGACTGTCACGTAGGTATCGCGGTGCGTCACGGAGGACACGGTGCCGGAGACGATGTCGCCCTGGCGGTCGCGGTATTCGGAGAACGTATTGGTGCGCTCGGCGTCGCGAATCTTCTGCATTATCATCTGGCGCGAAGTCTGGGCGGCGATGCGTCCCAGCCTGGCCGCGGGCATTTCCACCTCGATGGACTCGCCGGGCTGGGCGTCGGGCTTGATGCGGCGCGCGCGCTGGAGCGAAACGAAGCCCGCGCCCGCCGTGTCGTCGCTGACGACCAGCGTGTCGAAGATGTGCAGGGAGAGGTCTTTGCGGTCGATGGTCACTTTCAGGTCGTTCGTCACGTCGCGGCTTCTGCGCGCCGCCTGGCTCAACGCCTGTTCGATTGCCGTAAGCACTATTTCACGGCTTACGCCGCGTTCCATCTCTATCTGCTGGACTACCTCCAGCAGGGGGTTGTTCATTGCCATCGTTTCGCTCCTTCTTGTCCAAGATCCACCACTGACCTTCGCACGAAATCCTTACAACGCGCGAAAATCACTGGTATTATACCAAATTTGCCGCATTGCCGTCAAGTGGGCGCCGCGCAGTTCGTTATACCCATCAACGGCGGCAGGCGCTCTGCGGGAAAATATGCTATAATATGCAATCGATCGACCACTACCCACTACTCTCTACCAACTACCCTCCACCCTCTACCATCTACCCCTCTATCATCTACCAACTACCAGCTAAAGGAAAACCATGCAAACATACAAGACAAACGGAACGTGCGCACGCGCCATCGAGTTCGAGGTATCAAACGGAACACTGACTGCCTGCCGCTTCATAGGCGGCTGTGCCGGGAACACACAGGGTGTTGCAAAACTGGCCGTGGGCCGCAAGGTCTCGGACGTCATCGCGGCGCTCAAAGGCATTCAGTGCCGCAATGGCACGTCCTGCCCGGATCAACTGGCAAAAGCTCTGGAAGCCGCCTCCTGAGCAGCCGCCGTTCGCCGCCCGCCAACCACCCCGACCCCTCGGGCACGACGGGAAGATTGAATATATGGACGACGCCAGATGAATATATAGACAAGGGGCAAGTCAATATATAGACAGGCGCCGGGTGAATATATAGACAGGGGGCAAGTCAATATATAGACAGGCGCAAGTCAATATATGGACTGCCGGCAGATGAATATATGAGTCCCTTCTACCATCTATCCTCTAAAATATGGTATAATATGCGGCGTCTCGCGAAAGCGGGGCTATAGTCCGGGAACTGACCGGCAGCGTCAAGCCACGCACGAGGGCCGACGCTCCTCTCCACCCCCGGACGTCTGACGTAGCATCAACGCTACAAGTCGTTCGCGAAAAATACGACCAAACTTTCGAACAGAGCGACATGTAAGTGTGGGTGCACCTCGTGTGGGTGCATTTCTCTTCATGTATTCTGTTCAAGCCTTTGGTCGGGCTTTTCGCGAGTGCATGGAGAAGAAAATGCGCTCTTTTCTTATGCATGGAGGCGGTCTCCGGCGACGGAAGCCGCCAAGCGCAGATACACCACCTACGGCAAAGTCCGCATCACAGACGCCGAATGGACGCCCGTAGATGGCGACGCCTCGGCCTACAACTTCTTCAAGGTCGCCGTGGAGATGAAATAGACGGGATGGAACAGGCAAGAAGAAACAACGAGGCGGCGGGGATTACCCCGCCGCCTCGCGTTTGCGCAGCCGCCGGCGACCAATCGCCAGCGACCGATCGCATCCCGTGATTACATCATGCCGCCCATGTCAGGGGCGCCGCCGTGTCCGCCGCAGCCGCAGGAATCCTTCTTTTCAGGAAGATCCGTGACCATGCAGTCGGTCGTGAGCAGCAGGCCCGCGATGGAGGCTGCGTTCTGCAGCGCGGAGCGCGTGACCTTGGCGGGATCGACGACGCCAGCCTTGAGGAGGTCGGCGTATTCGCCGGTGCGGACGTTGTAGCCGTTGGTTCCGGTCGCCTTCTTGACGTTGGCGATGACGAGCGCGGCTTCCTGTCCGGCGTTGTCGACCAGCTTGCGGAGAGGCGCTTCGATGGCGCGCTCGACGATGCTGGCGCCCACCTTCTCGTCGCCTTCAAGCGCGAGCGCGGCGATGGCCTTCTGCGCGCGGAGGTAGGCGACGCCGCCGCCTGCCACGATGCCTTCCTCGACGGCGGCGCGCGTGGCGTGCAGCGCGTCATCGACGCGATCCTTCTTCTCCTTCATGGCAGCCTCGGTGGCCGCGCCGACCTTGATCAGCGCGACGCCGCCGGCGAGCTTGGCGAGACGCTCCTGGAGCTTCTCGCGGTCGTAGTCGCTCGTGGTGTCCTCGATCTGCTTCTTGATCTGCTCGGTGCGCGCCTTGATGTCGGCGGGCTTGCCCAAGCCTTCCACGATCGTGGTGTTGTCCTTATCGACGACGACCTTCTTGGCGCGGCCGAGCATGTCGATCGTGACGCTCTCGAGCTTGATGCCGATGTCCTCGCTGATGAGGCGGCCGCCTGTGAGCACGGCAATGTCCTCGAGGATCGCCTTGCGGCGGTCGCCGAAACCAGGAGCCTTCACGGCGCAGACCTGGAACGTGCCACGCAGCTTGTTGACGACGAGCGTCGCGAGCGCCTCGCCCTCGACGTCCTCCGCGATGATCATGAGCGGCCGGCCCGACTTGGCGACTGCCTGGAGCAGCGGCAGCATGTCCTGGAGGTTGGAGATCTTCTTCTCGAAGAGGAGGATGAAGGGATTCTCCAGCTCGCACTCCATGTCCTCGGGCGAGGTGACGAAGTAGGGCGAGAGGTAGCCCTTGTCGAACTGCATGCCTTCGACGACGTCAAGCGACGAATCGAGCGTCTTGGCCTCTTCGACCGTTATCGTGCCTTCCTTGCCGACCTTGTCCATCGCGTCGGAGATCATCTTGCCGATCTCCTCGTCGCCGTTGGCGGAGATTGTCGCGACCTGCGTGATCTCATCGGCGCTCTTGACCTTCTTGGCCTGCTTCGCGATGGAGTCCACGACGGCGGCGGTCGCCTTGTCGATGCCGGCCTTGAGGGCCATGGCGTTGGCGCCGGCGGTGAGGTTCTTGAGGCCTTCGCGGTAGATCGCCTCGGCGAGCAGGGTGGCGGTCGTGGTGCCGTCGCCGGCGACGTCGTTCGTCTTGGACGCGACCTCCTTGACCATCTGCGCACCCATGTTCTCGAACGGGTCGGGCAGCTCGATTTCCTTTGCCACGGTCACGCCGTCCTTGGTGATCTGCGGCGAGCCGAACTTCTTGTCGAGTATGACATTGCGGCCGGAGGGGCCGAGGGTCGATGTCACGGCCGCGCTGAGCTTCTCAACGCCGGCCAGGATTTTCTGACGCGCTTCCGCGTCGAACTTGATCTGCTTTGCCATTGTCCTTTTCCTTCTGCTTCTTGCTGTGCGATTGCCTTACTTCTCCAGGACGCCGAGGAGGTCGTCCTCGCGGACGAGCTGGAGCTTCTTGCCGTCAAGCTTGACTTCCGTGCCGCCGTACTTGGGCAGCAGCACCATGTCGCCGGCCTTGACGTCGAAAGCGACGACCTTGCCGTCCTTGTCGGTTTTCTTGCCGACGGCGACGACCTTGCCCTGCATAGGCTTTTCCTTTGCGGAGTCGGGGATTATGATTCCGCCGACCGACTGTTCCTTTTCTTCGATGGGCTCGACCAACACGCGGTCGCCCAGAGGTCTGATCTTCATTGTTCTTGTTCCTTTCGGGTTGTTTGATGGGTTTGACAGGTTCGAGAGGCGATGGGTGAAGGTCGAACGTCGAAAAGCGCCGTTCAACCATTCACCTTTTCAACTCTTACTTCATGGTGAAGTCGGCGTCCACTACGTCGTCTCCGCCCTTCTTGGGCTCGTCCTTCTTGGGAGGCTCCTGTCCGGGAGGAGGGGTCGCGTCTGCGCCGCCGGCGGGCTGCTGGCCGGCCTGGGCGGAAGCGTACATCTCGGTCGCGACGGGCTCCATGGCCTTCATCAGCGCCTCCTGCTTCGACTTGATTTCGTCGATTGGCGCCGGCGGCTGTTTCGCGAGGGCCTCCTTGAGGGTCTTGAGCGCGGCCTCGACCGGCGCCTTCTTGTCGGCGGCAATCTTGTCGCCGGCGTCCTTCAGGGTCTTTTCGACCTGGAAGGCGAGGCCGTCGGCCTTGTTGCGCTCCTCGACTT
>CAMOIK010000118.1 GCA_946615875.1 uncultured Verrucomicrobiota bacterium
GGCAAACACTTTGCCCATGAAATGGGCGAGCCGGGCTTTCGCTTTCGACGCGATTTTGGTATCATTCACGGCGCGGCAACCTCCTTGTCTTGTTTGTATTGCAAGTCGGTATTCTACCGAAAACGGCGGGCGGTTGCCGCGTTTTTTCGCCCGCCTATCGAGCCGTGCTAAAAAATGGGAGAGAGAGGATGGTAGAAGTAAGAGACAACTGAAAACTACCCACCACTACCATCTATCATCTACCCACTACTATCTACCAACTATCAAACTACCATCTACCATCGCGCCGGCCTCGGCCTCCGATTCCTTCTTCGTTCCGCGTCCGGGTGAAATAATGCGGGGCGCCTAGGCGCCCAGGCGCCCCGTTCCGTCTCCGCGTTCGCCGCCCGCGAGGCGCGAAAATATGGTATAATATGCGGCGTTCATTTCAGTCTGTGACGCGGCGCGGCGCCGCGTGATGGGTGCTGGTGACTTACAGGGAATGAAGAAACGATGAAAAAGACAGAGAAAGGCCATGTGTTCACGTCGGAATCGGTTTCCGAGGGACATCCCGACAAAGTGGCGGACCGCATATCGGATGCGATACTCGACGCCTGCCTGAAGCGCGATCCAAATGCCCGTGTCGCCTGCGAGACGGTCGTGGCTCCCAACCTCGTCGTCAACGTGGGCGAAATCACAGAAGACGTGCTCAAGCGGATAAAGCCCGAAGAGATCGCCAGGCGGGTGGTCAAGGAAATCGGCTACGATCGCCCGGACGAGGAGTTTTCTTTCGACACGTTCCGCTACGCGAGCCACTTGCACGGCCAGTCGCCAGACATATCGCGCGGCGTAGATCGCAAGACGAAAGAAAAGCTCGGCGCGGGCGACCAGGGCATGATGTTCGGCTACGCCACGCGCGAGACGCCGGTTTTCATGCCAGCGCCCATCGTTTACGCCCACTCCCTGCTGAAGGCCCTGGCGGCAAAGAGGCACGCCGGCGAAATCGACTGGCTGCGCCCAGACGCCAAGAGCCAGGTGTCGGTGAACTACATGGACGGAGTGCCGTCCTCCATAGACACCGTGGTGCTCTCGCACCAGACCACGAAGAAGGGCGCCACCCGCCAGAACTACAGGATGCTGGCCGACTTCGCCCGCGATTTCCTCTCCTCCACCGGCCTCGTCACCGACAAGACGAAGTTCATGATCAACCCCACGGGGCAGTTCGTCATCGGCGGGCCTAACGGCGATTCCGGGCTGACGGGCCGCAAGATAATCGTCGATACCTACGGCGGCATGGCGGCGCACGGCGGCGGCGCGTTTTCCGGCAAAGACCCGTCCAAGGTCGACAGGTCCGCGGCATACTTCGCCAGATACGCCGCCAAGAACATAGTCGCCTCCGGCCTCGCCGCCCGCTGCGAGATACAGGTCGCCTACGCCATAGGAGTGGACAAGCCGGTCAGCTTCCGCGTGAACACCTTCGGGACGGCCAAGAGCACGAGCGACGCGGCGCTGGAAGACATGCTCTACAAGGGGCAGGTGTTCGACTTCACGCCATACGGCATAGTCCAGGCGCTCGGCCTGACCAAGCCCTACCGCAACTGGCGCTACGAAGACACGACGTGCTACGGGCACTTCGGGCGCGACGCGTTCCCGTGGGAGAAGACCGACAAGGTGACTGAGCTGCGCACGATTTTCAGGTAGCCGGGACTGCCGCGCTACTTCGCGGAGTGCGACAGGAGTTCGCAACCGCCGGGCGTCAGCAGCACAAGGTCTTCGATGCGCACGCCCAGTTCGTTTTCCAGATACGCGCCCGGCTCGATGGAATGCACCATTCCGGCCTTGAGCGCGGTCTTCTGACGCTTCGCGACCATGGGGGCTTCGTGGATCTCCAGCCCCACGCCGTGGCCGAGGGAGTGGCCGAACGCCTTGCCGAGTCCGCGCTTCGCGAGCAGGTCGCGCGCCACTTTGTCCAGCGCGCCGGCGGAGATGCCGGGTTTGGCCGCGGCTATCGCGGCGAGGTTTGCGTCGAGCACGGCCTTATAGACTTCGCGGTAGCGCGCAGAGGCGCCGCGAGGCACGATGTTGCGCGTCATGTCCGAGCAGTAGCCGTTCAGGCGCACGCCCATGTCCACCAGCACCGGCAGCCTGCCGTCCCAGACCGTGTCGTCCGGCACGTGATGGCATTCCGCCGCGTTCGCGCCCACGCATACGATCGTCTCGAACGCTTCGCCGTCGCCAAGCTCTATCATGAGATGGCGGATGACGCGCGCCATCTGGCGCTCGGTCATGCCCGGCTTGAACTCCCTCTGCGCCTTCTCCCATATCTCGTCGTTCAGCGCCGCCGCCGCCTTGAGCTTCGCGATCTCGTCATCGGTCTTCACGGCGCGTATGGCGTGCAGGTCGGATAGAACGTCCACGAACTTTGCCTTTTTGGCGGACTTCTTCAGCGCTTCGAACTTCGCCACGGTCAGGTTGGACTCGTAGCCGACGCGGACTTCGCCTTTGGCGCCGGGCCTGCCCGCGCCGCCGCCCGCGGCCCGCAGCCTGGACGTGTCGAGCTTGAACTTCTTGATGTCCTTCGTCTTGAGCCATGGCGCGACCCTGTGGGCCATGGGGATGTAGCGGAAGTCGGTGTGGAACACGACCGTGCCGTCGGCGCAGACGGCGAGCAGGGCGTTGTCGCAGTCGATGCCGGTCAATGCGCGGACGTTCGCCTGGTCGCGGACGATCGCGGCGTCGAGGCGCCTCTTCTTGAGCGTTCTGATGAATTCCTCCAGCCGAGGCGTAATGGTCTGCTTCTTCATGGTGTCTCTTTCGGTGTGTTTTCTGCTATCGGACTATGCCGGTCTTGGGAATATGCACTGACTCGCCGATCTCCACCGTGCGCGAGCCGAACAGGTATCGTGCGGCGAATGGCTCTATCTCGACCTCGCCTTTGGCGGAGGCGGAGGCGAAGTCGCCGTCGGCGCCGGAGCCGAGAAGGGCGTCTCTGCCTGCTTCGCTGCGCAGGTCCCGCTGCGTGTCGAGCGAACCGATGATGACGTCCGCGAACGAGAAGAGCGCCGCCAGCACGAGGGCCAGCACGAACATTCCCATGGCCAGCTCTATGAAAGCCTGTCCTCGGCGGAGTCTAGTGGCCATGGCTCGTGCCTCCTCTCCCGGAGCGGCCGCCATCGACCGGGCGGATGCATTCGCCGGAGTGGTGTTTCAGCCAGTTCGCGCCGCGGTAACGGAATTCCGGGTCCTCCCATTTCTTCAACTGCGCGCAGAACCAGCATCCGCCGTTCCCCTTCGGACCGTTGAGGATGTAGTCCCGCAGGTGGAAGCGCATGTGCGCGAACCATGCCAGGTCGGCGCAGTCCAGATTCTGCCGCGCCGCCGAATCTACGCTCACGAGCCGCGCGTCGGTCATGCACGGCGTCACGAAATTGCCGAGCGCCGTCACGGGGGCCGCGGCGTCGCCGGCCGTCTCGACCGTCCCGAAAGGCTTGGCGGCGGCGTTCCAGACGTTCGCGTGGGTGGCGCCGGTCGTCAGGCTCTCGGTGCCGTCTATCCTGGTGCGGCACACCGCGGCGCATCCGCGCACGTTGTATTCGTCTTTTATCGTGCCGACGACGGGGTATTCGTAGCCGTCGTCATCGTCCACGAGGCGCCTGCCGTCGAACCACCTGCCCCAGAACCTGTCGTCGAAGAAGAACCACGTGTAGCCGGGGTCGTCGAGGAGTCCGCAGTCGATGCTGCCGTCTTCGAGCACGTAGTCTTCGCGCCGCAGACGCTTTCCGCCGCAGCGGTTTGCAATGCCGATGATTTCGTCGAACGAGAAGCGGCTGGCAAGGGCGTTGGTGGTGGCGACGAGGTGGAGGGAGAAGAATTCGGAGTTCTCCGTGGAGTTGCCGAGGTGGGGCTCGGGCGTTCCCCAGTCGGCGTGCGAGCGGTAGTTGTCGAGCAGCCCTTTGTCTTTGAACCAGAACCAGCACCAGTCTTTGCCGGCGATCGCGTCGTAGAACGCAGGGTCGAGCAGGGGGTGCGAGCCGAGCGCACGGTAGAATTCTATGCTGTCCGCGCCGGCCGCAAGCCCCTCCGACGCGACATTGGCGATCGCCGCCGCGTATTCATGCCACGCGCCTGGGTAGGACTCGCGGAAGATTTCGCCGTCGTCGCCACCGCCGACGGCATAGACCGTGCGCACCTCGTCGAGATGCATTCGCAGTATCGCGGAGAAGTCGTCGTTTTTTTCAAGGCCGTTGCGTTCCGCGGCCTCGCTCGCCAGCCGCATTGCATATACAGGCTCCAGCAGCGCGAGGCGGCGCTGTTCCAGGCCGATCGCCAGGCACTTGTTCGTGTCGTTTCCGAGGGCGGCGACTATGTGCTCGATGTTGAGGCGGCCGATCTCGTTGATCAGCTCTCCCTGTCGGTGCGCGGCGGCCAGGGCGGCCGCGTCCCCGCCGTTCTGCAGACGGTTTTTCGCCCGCACCGAGACGAACGCATCGACGGCCACCAGCGCCAGCAGGAACACCGCCACCAGCGACATCATCAGATACACCGCCACCTGTCCGGCGCGGTTCGCCTGGTCGGGATGCTGGATGTGTTCCTTTCCCATTCGCGCTGCGGCGCGGCGTCTCGCCGGGCCGTTCAGAATTCGTTCATGTAAAATGGATAATGGGATTCGACGGACGCAGAGCCGCCGACGGCGAACGAGTCGGTCTTGATGTTCACCGTGGCGTCGATGCACGGGGCGAGCCCGCCGGACTCGCGGAACCAGAGAGCCGCATCGTCCCACCATTCGTAGTCGAGGATGGCGCGCGCACGCGCCGGATCTTCGCTCGCGAGGTAGTTCGAGAGGCGCGCCAGTTCTTCGCCGACGTCAAGCTTCGCCGACGGCAGGGCGCTGGCGCCGGCGACCGGGAGCATGGCGACGTTGGCCGATTTCCGGCACATGAAGTCGTTGAAGCCGACCGCCCTCGCCCGGGCCGCGCGCGCGGCGGCGTGGTCAAGCAATATCTTCGTCGTCAGCAATCTGACGATGTGTATGGAAAAGAAGAGCAGAAAGGTCACGAAGATGACCGCCAGCATGCTCTCCACCATTGCCTGGCCGCGCCGCATCGCGCCTTAGTCTTCGCCGATTTCCTTGATGGTGTCCTCGTTTATCTCGTCCACCGCGGCCTTGGCCTTGTCTCCTTCCTCGTTGGAGATCGCCGCCGCGGCGCCCGCGCCCTTGCGGCCGATCGCGCGGCCGAGGTATGTGAACACCGCGATGAGCGAGATCGCTATCAGGCAGACGATTATGATGTATTCCACCATGGTCTGGCCGTTCCTTAGTTTCTTCATCCTGTGCGTCCTTTCGTTTGGGTTGTTGTCTGATTTGGCGGGGCCCGCTTTCGCTGCTGGCCGGCTACGGATAGTCGCTGGCGACGATGCCGATCGTGCGGTCGCCGGACTTCCTCGCCGCCGCGACGAGATGCGAGACCGCGCCGACGACGACGAGCAGGGCTGCGAGCGCCAGCACGTATTCCAGCGCCGCCTGTCCGCTGCGCCCTGTCGTCGTCGGCATTGGCGTCATATGTTCAGCGACGTTTTGGACCACGGCTCCTTGCCCGCGAGGAGCGAAGGCGTGGTCATTTCGCCGGGCACCGGCAGGCCGAGCATCTGGAGCGCGGTCGGCGCCACGGCGGAGAGTTTCGCGAGCGGCGTCAGGCGGACGCCCGCCGCGTCGTTGGCGACGTAGAAGCAATCGACGAGGTTGAGGGTGTGCGATGTCTTCGTCAGACCGGACTTGTAATCGACCATCTGCTCGGCGTTGCCGTGGTCTGCGAATATCAGCACGTGCGCATCCAGCTCCAGGAGGCGCGGGAGTATCTTGCCGATGCATTCGTCGGTGACTTCGACCGCCTTGGTCGCCGCCTTCTCGTCCCCGGTGTGGCCGACCATGTCGCAGTTGGCGTAGTTGACCACGATGAAGCCGTAGGGATTCTCCTCCAGGCGCCTCAAGAGCTCGTCCGTGACGTTGTAGGCGTCCATCTCCGGGTGGGATGCGAACGTGGCAGGGTCGAAGCGGCTCTTCACCTCCACCTGGTCTTCGCCCTCGGATGGTGTGGTGGATTTGCCGTTGAAGAAGCTCGTGACGTGCCGGAACTTCTGGGTCTCCGCGAGGCGTAGCTGCCTGATGCCGGCCTTGGATACGACTTCGCCGAGGAGGTTGTCCATGCCGCCGCCCGCGCCCATGGCGCCGAGCAGATAGTCCTCGAACTCGTCCCAGTAGCGGGTGAAGCCGAGGAACGTCACCTTCGGCCTGGCAGACCGCTCGCCGGGATAGTCGTCGCAGACGAACGCTTGCGTGAGCTGGATGGCGCGGTCCTGCCGGTAGTTGGTGTGCATCACCACGTCGCCGTCCTTCATGCCATCGTAGTCGCCGATCACGTAGCACGGCACGTATTCGTCGGTCATCGGCGTGCCGTCGGGCGT
>CAMOIK010000119.1 GCA_946615875.1 uncultured Verrucomicrobiota bacterium
GCCGCGCAGATGCCCAACGACAACATCGAGCGCGCCATCAAGAAGGGCACCGGCGAACTGGAGTCCGCCGCGCTCGTCGATGCCGTTTACGAGGGCATCAAGGGCGGCATCGCCATCGTCTGCACCGTCCTCACCGACAACAAGAACCGCGCAGCCGCCGAAGTCGGCAACGTCTTCAAGAAGAACGGCACGGAACTCGCCAAGCAGGGCAGCGCCGCGCGCCTCTTCGACCGCATGGGGCAGATAATGATACCTGCCGCCGACGGACTTGACGAGGACAAGGTCATGGAGGTCGCGCTCGAGGCCGGTGCCGAGGATGTCATCGCCGAAGACGGCGGTTTCACCGTCAAGTGCCAGTGCGCCGATTTCACCACCGTCCTCGAGGCCGTCAAGGCCGCGGGCATTGCCGTCGATGAGGAGAACTCGTCCGAGCGCACCCTCATCCCCAACATGACCGCGCCGGTCAGCGATGTCGCGGTGGCGAAGGCGATCAACAAGTTCACCGACATGCTCGAGGATCTCGAGGACGTCCAGGACGTCTATACCAACATGGAGACGACCGACGAAGTCGATGCCGCCCTCGAGGCCGAAGGCTGAGCATAGTTTGCAGTCGGGAGTTGGGAGCGAAGAGCGCGGAACCGGCAGTTTGAAGTTGTCGAACCCTTCGGGCTTTTCGCCCCCGTCAAACCTCTAAGACCATGAAACTCGAACACGTGGCGATCGATGTGCCTGACGCGGAGGCGTTCAAGGCGTGGTGGTGCAAGAACCTCGGCATGAGGGTCTCGGCCAACCCGGGCTTCATAATGGACGACTCCGGCGAGGCCGGCCTCGAAATCTACCGCACCGGCGAGACGCCGGCGGCGCCGGACTACAAGGCCATGAACTCCATGACCTTCCATGTGGCGTTCGCGTCCGATGACGTCAAGGCGGACGTGGATCGCCTTGTAGCGGCCGGCGCCACGCTCGAGCAGCTCAAGCTGGACAGCCCCGCCTTCCACATGGCCATTCTCCGCGATCCGTGGGGGGTGGCGATACAGCTCTGCCGTCGGCAGAACACGATTTTCATCGACAAGGCCAAGTGACGACCATCACACAACAGGAAAGGAAGAAGCAACATGAAGATGACATGGCAGCCCTCTAAGATCAAGAGGAAAAGGAAAATAGGCTACCGCGCCCGTCGCGCGACCAAGGGTGGACGCAAGGTTCTCGCCGCCCGCCGCGCAAAGGGACGCAAGCGGCTCACGCAAGTCTAAAAAGAGTTGCGGTTTGAAGTTTGCAGTTTGCAGTCGGCGAGCGGAAAGGTTCGGCGCTGCAAACTGCAAACTGCAAACGGCGCACCGCAAATCGCATCATGTCTCGTCTCCCGGGCGTTGAATACAAGCGGGTCTTCGATGGCGGCCGCGTAGTGCGCGGCCGGCTTTTCACCGCTTGGCGGCTGGGCGGCGAAGACGCCCAGGGGCGGGTTGGCGTCGTGGCCGCGAAGAAGTGCTTCCACGACGCGGTGCAGCGCAATCGCGCCAAGCGGCTGATGCGCGAGGCGTTCCGTCTGCTCGCCAAGGAGGGCGCGATGCCCGCCGGGACGGACTGGATACTCTCCGCGCGCTCTTCGATGAAGGGCGGGAAATGCGCCGACGTGATGGCCGAACTCAGGTGGGCGGCGAAGAAATGCGCCAAGTCCTGATTTTCTTCGTGCGCAGCTACCAGGTGGCGTTGAGTCCGCTCATGGGCGGCGCCTGCCGTTTCGAGCCATCCTGCTCCAACTACATGATCGACGCCCTGAGGGTCCACGGCGCGTTCAAGGGTTCGCTCCTGGGGCTCTGGCGGATCCTCCGCTGCCACCCCTTCGGCAGACACGGCTACGACCCCGTGCCCCCTTCGGGCAGATGGAAGAACGATTTCACGCAATAACTCAAGATGAACAAGACCGAGAAGATAGTTTGCATACTGCTGGGCTGCGTGCTCGGATGGTATCTTTTCACGCAGAACAGCCGCCCGCAGGAGGCGGCGCAGGGCGAGGCGGTCCCTGCCCAGCCGCAGGCCGCCGCCCCCGTCCAGCCGCAGACCGCCCCGGTCGCCGGTGCGCCGGCGCCGACTGAGGAGGCGGAGAGCGTCCGCCATGGCGCGGCAGAGGAACTTGTCGCGCTGGAGAACGACGAACTTCGCCTCACCCTGTCGACATGGGGCGGGGTGGTGAAGTCGGCGACCCTGAAGCGGTATGCCCAGAAGGAAGGGAATGTGGGCGAGGACAACCCGCCCGTGGAGTTCGACTTCTCGCAGGCGCCGCTCGGCGAATTGCGCGGCGGCGGAATCGGCGCCGGCGCCGACTACCGCGTGGAGAGCGCTCAGTCAAACCGCGTCGTCTTCGTCTCGGACGCCGGCAGCCGCACCGTGACGCTCGGCGACAGCTATCTGGTCACTTACGAGGACAGCGTGTCCGCGCCCGGAGCCGGCGAAGGCGCCACCATCTCTCTGGGCGTCATGTCGATGGGTTCCAGCAAGAACGATCTGCTTTCCGTCGATAGCTGCGCGCTCGGTCCGCAGGGCGAGGCCGTCGTGCACCACGGCGACGACGATTCGCCGCTGAAGGCGTATCTCGCCGGCGGCGCGGCCGGTGGATGCAGCGGCGCGAAGAGCGCGGCTGGGATGCCGAAGGCCGCGAAGGTGGAGTATCCCGGCCCGCAGAAGTGGGTCGCCGTCAAGAACCGCTTCTTCGTGACGGCGCTCGTCTCGTCGTCGGCGCCTGTCGGCGGCTTCGCGGCGACGATCGAGCGCGACACCGCCAGCGATGCCTACCGCCCGGAGAGCGTGTCGGTCCGCGCAGCCATCGATGCGGCCGGCGCCGGCGGCAAGGTGACGAGCGTCTTCTACGTAGGCCCGAAAAAGCAGTCTCTGCTCTGGGATCTCGGGATGAAGGACGTGATGGAGTTCGGGATTTGGCGCTGGGTGTGCTACCCCATACTGTGGATCCTCAACGCCTGCAACGCCGTGATACCCAACTACGGCGTCGCCATCATCCTGCTCACCATCCTCGTGCGGCTCGTCTTCTGGCCGCTCACGCACAAATCGACCGTGGGCATGAAGAAGATGCAGGAGATCCAGCCGCTGATGAAGGAGCTGCAGGCGAAATACAAGGACAACCCGCAGCGTCTGCAGCAGGAGACGTTCGCGCTCTACCGCGAGCACAAGGTGAATCCGCTTTCGTCATGCCTGCCGATGCTCATACAGATTCCCGTGTTCATCGCGCTGTTCAACGTGCTGCGCTCGGCGGTCGAGCTGCGCTACGCCCCGTTCCTTTGGATCGCCGACCTGTCGCAGCCGGAGGGGCTGGGCGCGACAAGCTGGTTCCCGTTCTTCGGCGGACTGAACATCCTGCCGATACTGATGGCCGTCACCATGGGGCTGCAGAGCGCGCTCACGCCCACCGCCGGCGACAAGACTCAGCAGAAGATGATGATGGTCTTCATGCCGGTCATGATGCTCGTCATGTTCTATTCCTTCCCGTCCGCGCTGTCGCTCTACTGGACTCTGTCGCAGGTCGTCTCCATCATACAGATGTGGGTCATAAGGCGCCAGACGCAGGCCAGGCAGAAGCCTGCAATGGAAATCATCGATCCGCCGCAGACTCGCCAGATGCGCCGCCATGGCGGCGAGAACTGAGCGCGGAGCATTGAAAGCCGAAAGCGGGGCGTGGAGGCGCGATGGGCGACAGATTCGAGCTTGAAAAGGGGCTGGCGGACGAGATACGCGCCAGGGTGTTCGGCGAAGGCTTCATGAAGCTCGTGCAGTCCGTGCGGCGCGGCGGAGAGACGTTCCGCATATCGCTGCGCCCGGTGGAAATAGGCTCGCGCCGCCTCTTCCAGGCCGAGATGGTGGATGCCGGCCAGACGCAGGTCAAGAACTTCGGCGGCAGCGAGGCCGCCGCCGGACTGGAGGAGATCATCGCGCAGAAGGGCGCGCGCGAGCTGCACCTGATCACCGCCGCCGGCGATCTGCACGTGCGCGTCACCAGGAAGGGGCATGCGCTCGTCTCGCGTTCCGCGGCCATGAACCGCAAGGTGGAGCCCCTCGGGCACGACCGCGTGAAGAAGACGCCGCTGAACACCTTCGATTCCGCCGCGCTGCTGCGCGCGACCGGCATCGCCGACGGGGCGGGGAACATCCGCGCGTCGATGCGCGGCAAATACGACCAGGTGAACGAGTTCCTGAAGAACGTGCCGTCGCGCCTGGCGCCCTCCGCATCCAGCGACGCGACATTCACCGTGGTCGATTGCGGATGCGGCAAGGCATATCTGACCTTCGCCCTCTACTTCTACCTTACGCAGGTTTGCGGCATGGCTAACGTCAAGGTCTATGGCGTCGATCGCCGCGAGGACGTGGTCGAAGCCGCGCGCAAGACGGCGATGGCGCTTGATGTCGCCGGCGATGTGGAGTTCGTGGCCGGCGACATTGCGGACTTCGCGCCTCGCCCGCAGGACGGCGAGGATGGCGCGCGCGGCGCCAGGGTCGATATGGTGGTTTCGCTGCACGCCTGCGACACCGCCACGGACGAGGCGCTGGCAAAGGCCGTGGAGTGGAAGGCGCGCTACATCCTTTCCGCGCCGTGCTGCCAGCACGAACTGCAGAAGTCGATAGGCGAGATGTCGGGCCGCGCCACGGGTCCGGCCGCCGTGTTCGGCGGGCTTCTGCGCCAGTCCATCCTCCGCGAACGCCTTTGCGATATTCTGACCGACGCTTTCAGGGCGCTGATAATGCGCATTCTGGGCTTCAAGACGCAGGTGGTCGAGTTCGTCTCCAGCGAGGCCACGGCTCGCAACATCATGCTCAGGTGCGAATACGGCGTGAAGCCCGGCCAGTCCGGCGCGGTGGGCGAATATCTCGCCTTGCGCGACTACTGGGGCGTGACGCCCTGGCTGGAATCCCGCCTGTTCGCGCTGTTGGAACGGCACCTCGCCCAATACAGATGAACATCGACGCTATCAGGGCGCGCAGCCGCATCGTCGCGGAGATACGGCGCTTCTTCGATTCCTGCGGCTTCATCGAGGTGGATACCGCCGTGCGCATCGCCGCGCCAGCCCCGGAACCGCATATCGACTGCCCGGCCGTGGCCACCGGCGGTTTCCTGCGCGCCTCCCCGGAACTTCAGATGAAGCGCCTGCTCGCTGCGGGACTCGACATGATCTACCAGATCGGCCCGTGCTTCCGGGACGGCGAGCG
Organism: uncultured Verrucomicrobiota bacterium; assembly: GCA_946615875.1. Classification (GTDB taxonomy): domain Bacteria; phylum Verrucomicrobiota; class Kiritimatiellia; order RFP12; family UBA1067; genus UBA1067. Next base: position 5,215 of record CAMOIK010000119.1, read on the forward strand.
TGGCGCGCGCCACAGCCCGGAGTTCACCATGCTCGAGTGGTATCGCCGCGACGCCGGCTACCTGCGGATCGCCGACGACATGCGCTCGTTGCTGGCGCGTCTGGACCTGCCGCTCGGCGGCGGCGCGAAGTGGCTCACGGTGCGCGAGGCGTACGTTCGCTTCGCCGGCTGGGATCCGTGGCGGGGCGAATGGGACGGCGAGCGCTTCGATTTCGACATGGCCGTTCGCATCGAACCTGCCCTCGCTCCGCTCGGTGCGGTGTTTCTGGCCGACTATCCGCCGCAGTGCGCCAGCCTCGCCAAGGTCTCGGGCGGCGTGGCCGAACGCTGGGAGTTCTATCTCGGCGGCGTGGAACTGGCCAACTGCTTCACGGAACTATGCGACCCGGCAGAGCAGCGTTCGCGCTTCGCCGCCGCCCGCGAAGAACGCCGCGCCCTCGGCGAGGCGGATTATCCCATTGACGAGGCGTTCTTGGATTCGCTTGGAGCGATAGGCTCCGCCGCCGGCGTCGCGCTCGGCATCGACCGCCTGGTCATGGCCATCACCGGCGCGACATCCATATCGCAGGTCAGATGCGACTGGGCTTGCGGCGATTGAAACGCTCGCGCGCCTGGAGGCGCCGCGTCTCATGGCCCGTCAATGGACGCCGCCGCGCAGATAGTCGCGGCGGCGGCAGTCTGCGCCGTTGACCGTCGACTCGTTGAAGAGAGGATTTTCCAGTATGCCGCTCCCGCCTTCCTCGCCGACAGGAGGATTTCGGCGAGCTGCGCCGCCGTCTCCACCGTGTGGACGGACAACTTGGAGGTCGGCCGTTGCGCCGTGCGGTATCTTGCCGAGCACGGCGAATACAGATCTGCCGGTTTCGTCCACGAACTCGGCGAGCCGTTCTATTCCGAAGAGCGCCTGATAGCATTTCGCAGTGAGATGGAGCGCAATGGACTTTCCGTCTCGGCGTTTTCGCCCGTCGGCGACGGCCTGGACGCTTCCGGCGATCTGCGGGCGTGGCTGCAGTCCCTGCCAAAACCCGCCGCTGTCATGGCGGCGTCGGACATGCGCGCGGCGGACGTGATAAACGCCTGTGCGGCCGCGCACATCCACGTTCCGTCGCAAGTCGCCGTGGTTGGCGTGGATCACGACGTCTCTCAGCATGTGAAATGCGGCATGAGCATATCCAGCGTGGTGCTGAACTCCCGGATTATGGGGCGCCAGGC
>CAMOIK010000120.1 GCA_946615875.1 uncultured Verrucomicrobiota bacterium
GTGTGCAAGAAGGCCGGCGTCTCCTGCCGCGTCACGGTGAAATAGCCCCCGCCGCTCTTCCCATCCCGACGCGCGGGCTCAGAGGAAATCGACATTGCGTTTCGGCGGGCGATGCCCAGGCAGACGGAAGTGGTTTTCCGCCTTTATCATGACCATCAGCGACGATACGCATTTCGCCCAGTGCCTGGCTCCGCCCGGACAGTAGCGCTTGCCAAACTCTTCGACATCGCCCTTGAAATGCCGCTTTACGGTGCCAGCCGCCCAGGCGCCCTGCACATAGAAAGACTTGAAGCCGTCTCGGTAGCGGTGTGCCGGATGCCCAGAATTCATAGGGCCGCCAATGCCGAACTCCAGCCCCGGGCGCCCGTTCTCGTGTCGACGGATAGCCGCGAGCAGCCATGTCTGCTCCGTGTCTAGTTCGTAGTTCACGGCAATCTGGCGGATCATGGCCCATTCCCGCTGCGGCAGAATGGGCGGACGCGGACCGCCGCCATTCGAAACGGCGGCGACGGCCAGCACGACGCAGAATATCGCCCTTCTCAACATGACGCCGCAATTATACCATATTCCACGCCCTCTGTGAAGAGGGAACGCGGCGGCTTGTCGCGGCATGGCGCCGTCAGGCCTTGGCCTGCCAGGCGTTGTATGCGTTCATGGCGCGATCGCATCCGCCGGAAAGCATGGCGGCGGCAATCTCCGGGGTTTTCGCCACAACCTCGTCCATGATCTTGCGGGCGGCGGGAGCGAACTTGCCGAGCACAAAGCCGATCACGTCGGACTTGTCCTTGCCGACGCCGAGTTTCAAGCGGGCGAAGTCCTGCGTCCCCAGGCGTTCGATGATGTTGCGGACGCCGTTGTGGCCACCGCACGAACCGCTCTTTCTCACCCTGACGCGCCCAAGCGGCAGATCGATGTCGTCATGGATCACAAGCAGGTCCGCCGGAGTGGCGTTGTGGTACTTGACGACGGGCGCGACCGCGTCGCCGGAGAGGTTCATGAATGTCGCGGGCTTGACCAGCAGCACGGGAACGCCGGCGAAGTTCCCCTTGGCGAGCAGACACCTGAAGGCGCGCTTCTCCTCCCATTCCGCGCCTATCTGCGCGGCGATGGCATCGACCGCCTCGAAGCCTACCGAGTGCGGAGTATTCGCATACTGTGCGCCCGGATTGCCAAGACCCGCGATGATCTTCATCTATCTATTCGTGGTTGAAGAGGTCGTTGACGCTGGCGTCGGAGTGAATGCGTTTGATGGCCTCGCCGATGAGCGGCGCGACCGAGAGGCTTTTGAGCTTGAACGGCAGCTTGCTGGGATCGAAACCGGCGCGCAGCGGTATGGAGTCGGTGACGACCAGTTCGTCAAGTTGCGTCTCGTTCATGAGCCGTTCCTCGCCCTTGGCCGTCAGCGGGAAGTGGGAGACGAATGCGTGGACGGACTTTGCGCCGTGCTCGCGGCAAAGCTTTGCGGCGGCGGAAAGGGTGCCGCCCGTCGCCGTCATGTCGTCGATCATTATCACGTCGCATCCCTTGACGTCGCCCACGACGGAGAAAGCATCGACGGTGGAATCGCCGGTGCGCTGCTTGGCGACGATGGCCAGGCCCGTGCCGAGCTTGCGGCTGTAGCCGTACGCGGTCTTGGCGCCGCCGGTATCGGGCGCGACGACGATGGGCCTGGCGAAGTGCTGGTCGCGGATGTATTTGAGGATCACCGGCTCGGCGTGGAGATGGTCGAGCGGGATGTCGAAGAAGCCCTGTATCTGATTGGCGTGCAAATCCATGGTGAGCACGCGGTTGGCGCCGGCGCATTCGAGGAGGTTTGCGACGAGCTTGGCGGTGATCGGCACCCTCGGCTGATCCTTGCGGTCCTGCCTGGCATAGCCGTAGTAGGGCAGGACGGCGGTGATGCGGGCGGCGGAACCGCGGCGCAACGCATCCATTATGATGAACAGCTCCATGTACGAGTCGTTCGGCCTGGGGCTGCCGGACTGGATGACGAACACGTCCTGTCCGCGCACGGTCTCCTCGACCTGGCAGAAAGTTTCGCCGTCGGGGAAATGCTTGATGTCTATCTTGTTGAGCGGCCTGCCTAGATATGCCGCAACCTTTTCTGCCAGCGGCGGATTCGCCGTGCCGGAGAAGATCATGAAATCGCCTTTTACTTCGCTCATGGTTTGTCTTAGGGATTTGAGAGGTTTGAAAGGTTGAAGAGGTTGAAGAGGTCCGGGAAGTTCGAAAGGAACGACGGGCGGGATGGACGAGAGGCTGGCTCAAACCTTCATCTTCGCCTTTATATCCTTTATTTCCGCTTTCAGTTTTGCAATCATCTTCGGCGCCAGCGTGATGGCCGCCATGTCCTTCATGGACATTGCAGGCGCGCCTATGACATACTTCAGCGAACCATCGAGCGTCTGCGGGACGCCCGCCTGCGGACCGACCTGCACGCCGTCGGCGATCTTGATGTGCCCGGATATGCCGGCCTGCGCCCAGATTAGGCAGCCGTATCCGATTTCCGTGGAGCCGGCCACGCCCGACTGCGCGATAAGCCCGGAATATCCCTTGACCTTGACGTTGTGCCCGATCTGCACTAGGTTGTCTATCTTTGTCATCGGGCCGATGTAGGTGCGGCCGATGCGCGCGCGGTCGATGGTGGTGTTGGAGCCGATCTCCACGCCGTCGCCGATCTCCACTATGCCGAGCTGCGGGATCTTCTCGATGTACACGGAGCCGTCCTCGCGCCGTCCATTGTTGAAGCCGTAACCGTCGCCGCCGAGCCTGACGCCGCAGTGGAATATGCAGTCTGCACCGACCACCGTGCCCTCGCGCAGCGTCACCTGCGGATAGATGTGGGTGCGCGCGCCTACCCGGCAGTTCTCGCCGATGAAGACCTGCGCCTCGATGACGGCGCCGTCGCCGATCGCGGTCCCCTTCTCTATTATGGTGTAAGCGCCGACGTGGACGTTTTCGCCAAGCGTCACGCCCGGACCCAATATCGCAGTTGGATGGACGCCCGGTGCGCGGACAGGCTCCGGCGGGGCGAAGAGTTCCGCCGCCTTCATGCACGCCCTGTTGGGGTCTTCGACACGGATGATGGCGCACGGAGCGCCGTGGGTCCAGTCCGGCGGCAGCAGCACGGCCGAGGCGCCCGTGGTCTCGACGAGCTTGACGTGCTTGGGGTCCTTGCAGAAGCTGAGGTCGCCCTTGCGGGCTTCCTCAAGCCCGGCGCAGGCGTAGATTTCTGTGTTCTCGCCCTCGAGCGTGCCGCCGAGGAACGCGGCAAGCTCACTTGCCTTCATCGCTTCCCCTCTTCGCGGTCTTGGGATCGACGCCCATCTCCTTGAGGACGCCGTCGGTGACATCGAGTTCTGGCTTGGCGAATATCGCCACCGCGGCTTCGAGAATGCAGTCGTAGCCGTTCTTGTCGGCGAAGGCGGCGACGCGCTTCTTGATGTCGTCGGCCTGCGCCTTTAGCAGACGCGCCTCCAGGTCGCTCAGATCCTGCTGGTTGCGCATCGCCTCGGAGCGCATCTTCTGCTGCTGGGCGACCAGCTTCTGCTGGAGGGACATCATCTCGTTCTCCAGCTTTGTCTTGGCCGCCTGCGACAGCATGGGATTGCGATACTCGTCCGCGAGCTTCTTGCCCTCGTCCTGCATGGACTCCATGTCGGACCTCATGGCGTCTATGCGCTTCTGGTAGTCCTTCTCGGTGGACAGCAGGAGCTGCTTGTTCGCCTCGTACTGGGACTGGTTGCGCACGAGCGTCATCATGTCGACCGTTCCGATCTTGAGTTCGGCAACCGCCGCGAGCGACGCCGCGACCGCGACCGCAAACACCATGTTCTTCATTTCGTTTTCCTTTGCTGGCAGATGGTAGTGGGTGGAGGATAGATGGTAGTGGACAGTGGATAGAGGGTAGAGGGCATGGCTAGAACTCGTATCCGACCGAGAAGGAGAAGACTTCCTTGTCGGCGTGGGACGGCTTCTCGATCGGGGTGGCGAAGTCGAGGCGCACCGGGAACATCGGAATATCTATGCGCAGGCCCGTGCCGACCGTCCACGCGAAATCGTCCGAGACGTCGAACTCGTCGGCGCTCACGCTGCCAGCGTCGGAGAAGGCGGCGATGCGCAGGAGCTTGACGATCGGGATGGTGTATTCGAGGTTGGCGCAGACGAGCGTCTGGCCGCCCCACGGCACGTAGGAATTGCGCGGTTCTTCGTCGCGGTTGAGTTTGCGTGCGTGCGGCGAGACGTGGCGGTATTCGATGCCGCGGATCGACTTGGGGCCGCCGAGGAAGAGGCGGTTGTAGATTGGCACGTCGTCGCTGAAGGCGTCGATCGTCTCCGCCCTGAGGTTGAGCATCAGCACATGGTCGTAGCGCTTGACGACTTTCCAGTAGTTGCGGTGCGTGAAGCCGGCGCGCCAGTACTCGTTGTCGCCGCCGCCGAGATCGAGGTAGAGCATGGTCCTGGCTCCGTCGGTGGGCATTCTGAAGGAGTTGCGCGTGTCGCGCATCCAGAAGAAGCGCGCCACGGTCTCGAAGGCGTCGCCGTATTTGCGGTCTTCTTCGCGCAGCGACACGACCTTGTTCTTGTAGAGATACTTGCCGTGGTCGATGTCGTCGAACTCGATGAACTCGCCGGAGAGCCTCACGCCGAACCTGCCGAACGGCTCCCACGTGGGCCAGAACTTGACCGGGTAGGAGAGGGATGCCGCGCCGCCGGAGCGGATGATGTCGTATTCGTCATACCACCTGTGGCGGCGATACGCCTCGACCGTGAGCTCAAGGAGGCGGTCGAAGAGGTGGGGTTCCGTGACGCTGGCCTCGTAGGACTGTATGCGCGGGCCGACCTGCGCATACACGCGCCCTTTCTGCCCGCCGCCGCGGAAATACTTCTCCGGCGCGAAGATGTCGAAGTTCGACTGCGCGAGTTCCGCGGAGACGAACACGGAATCGACGCTGCTCGCGCCTATGCCGACCATGAACGAACCGGTGTTCTTCTCCTCGACCTCGTAAACCAGGTCGCGGTATTCGCGGCCTTCGGCGTCCTTGCCCTTCCCGGCGTCGCGCAGGTAGTAACGGACGCGCGAGAAGTAGTCGAGGTTCTCCAAACGCTTCTGCGAGCGTTCGGCGCGGTCTTCGAGCATCCTGTCGCCCGGCGAAAGCTCGATCTCGCGCCGTATCACCTTGTCCTTGGTGAAGTCGTTGCCTTCGATCTTGATCTCGTTTATCACGACCGGCACGCCCTCCGCGACCTTGAAGACGATGTCGAGCGCTGTCGGGTCCTCCTCCGTCGGAATGCGCTGCACGTCCACGCGCGTGTCGGCCAGCCCCAGATCGCCGGAGCCGACAACCACCATGACGCGGTGCGCGGCGTCGTTCAAGCCCTTCTCGCCGGCCACCGCGCCCTGTGCGGGCAGGTCGCTCTTGGCGGCGACGACCTGCTCCGGGTAGCGCGTGACGCCCGCCACCCTGGCGGAGGCCACGCGATACTGCGGCCCTTCGGTGATGCCGAAGACGATGTTCACCTTGTCCGTGTCCTCGCCGGCGCTCTCCATGACCGGTGCGGCGACCTCTACATCGAGGAAGCCCTTGTCGCGGAACACGGTCGCCACCTTCTCGCGGCTGCGCTCCAGCTCCTCCGGCGTGAACGGGGAGTCGGCGAACCAGCCCTTGGGGTTCCACCACGGATAGTCGTCGATCGCCTCGCGCAATTCGTCGGGATCCACCGACTCCACGCCGTCGAACTCGTAGCCCTTGATCCTGCTGCGCGGCCCTTCGTCGATTATGAACGACACCGTGCAGTTGTTGCCGCCGCCGGGGATGGGCGTCGCGGACGGCGTCACCTTCGCGCGCGCATATCCTTTTTTAAGGTAGGCCGTGCGCACCCGCGAAGCGGCGGCGGCCAGGTCGCCGTCGCCGTAAAGCGCGCCGTCGCGCAGATCGGCCTCGCCCGCGACCTTGGATTCGCTTAGCGCCTCCGCGCCCTTCACCACCAGCGGCGCCTGGAAGCGCATCTTCCGCCTCACGTAGAACGTCACCGCCACGCCGCCGTCGGCGCGCTCGGTGGCATCGACGCTGATCTCCTGGTAGTCGCCGGAATCCTTCAGCGACGTCACGTCGCGCGACACTGTCACCGGGTCGTAAACCGTTCCCGTCTTGGTCTGGCAGCGCGTCAGCACCGCGCTGGCATCGCCGCCGAAACCATCCAGAACCTTCACTTGGACGTCGGCGACATCGGCGGCGTTGGCGGCAAAGCCGAACACCACGAGAGGAATCAATCCTTTTGCAAGTTTCATGGGCGCATATTCTATCATATTTCGCCCCCGAAAGTCAAAACCTACGCGAAAGAATTTGCATCCCGCGGCTCGCCAGGCGGCAGACACGACACGGCA
>CAMOIK010000121.1 GCA_946615875.1 uncultured Verrucomicrobiota bacterium
AACGCGACGAAGGCGCAGAACAACATCCAATACGAGATGGACAAGGAGGACAACGAACTCCAGCAGGACATCGTCGCGCTCAACTCCCTCATGTCGAAGCGCGACAATGCGTTCTCCACGGCGGCGCGCATCGTCCGCAAAGCCTTCAACGCCACCGCCACCACGATTCGCAACGTCGGAAACTAGGCGCGATCGTGAAATTGTCAAACAAAGGGGAAAAGCCATGTCGACAGTAACAACGCAAGATCCCATAACGCTCAGCCAGAACTGGGGCAAGAACGTATCGTTCAGCGACTTCAAGATTGGCGGCAAGGCCGTGGACTTCCAGGACCTGATGATCGAGGTGAGCCAGAACCGCGCCGTCACGGTGGAAGGGGAGGTGACGCCGCTCACCACGCGCATTCGCACGCGCAATTCGGAACTCGACAAGCTCGGCGGATTGCTGGCTATTTTCACGAAGGCGCAGGCGAACTTCGACAGCGATGACGGCGGCGGTGCGCAAACGACCATAAGCGGAATACAGTCCAACCAGTGGGAAATGCTGCGCCAGGCGTACATCATGCGCGGCGGCGACGATCCCGGCGCGACATGGAACTCTAGCTGGGCGAACAGCAAATGGTCGAAATCCTCGGTCGAAGGCACGATCCAGTCGCTGAAGTCGATGATCGACTCTCGCAACAACGCGGCGCAGGCGGACATGAGCCGCTTGCAGTCGCTCGTCGACCGCCGCGACGAATCCTACTCGACGGCATCGACGCTGATGACGTCCATCAGCGATACGCGCAGCAACCTCATCAGGAATCTGTAGGAGGCGACATGTCGATAACAGCGACATCGATCGGCACGAACAAGTACGCGGCGGACGGCGTGAACGACGTCATGCTCTACAACCGCGGCGATGCGCAGGGGCTGACGCTCGCGCAGCTCATCGCCTCGGTGTGCTTCAGCGCGGCGGCGGTGAACGAGCGCCAGAGCGTCATCAAGATGAACATGATGAACGCCGGGACGGAGAAGCTCGACAAGGCGGCGGAGTGGTTTTCGAAGGTGGCGGAGGGCACGGCGGACTGGGCGCAGGCGAAAGCGTTCTGCATCAACACGCTGGGGATTCCGGAGAGCGGTCTGCCGGCCGATCTCAACTCCTACGCTAACCGCGTGAACGCAGCCAAGGCGATGAAGGACAAAATGGACAAGCTCGCGCAGACGCAACAGGAAGACATGGTGGATCTGCAGACGATGGTGAACCGCCGCGACGTGGCATACACCACCTCGACGAACATCATCTCCGCCATCGGCTTGTCGTCAATGACGAACGCCACGAATCTCGCCATCCGCTGATGCGGAAAATATGGTATAATACACGGCGCGTGCGAAAGGAGAAGCATGGCTTTCGATATCGATACGATAGACCTGACGATGGCCGACCAGAGCACCGGAATGTATCTGACCGGCAACGTCTATTACGTGGACGGCGTGACGGACGCCAACGGCGTCAACAGGCCGCTTTCCATAGGGCAGCTCGTCATGGCCATATGCCTTGAGAGGGCGGCCGAGATGGAGGCGAACATCGTCTCGCTGATGAACACGATGAACACGACGAGCGAGCAGCTGGCCGCCTTGACGGAGATCGAGAACGACGTGGTGAACTACAAAAACTGGCCCGTTTACACGCTTTCCGCCTCCACCATCACGAGCGACCCAGCCAACGGCGCCTACGGCGGCAAGAACTACAAGGAGTTCCTGCAGAGCATGGAAGTGATCGGCAGCGACATATCGTACATCCGCAACGACAGCGTGCAGTCGGCCGCCGACATCATCTACAGCGAGTTCGTCAGCAAGATTGAATCGACGATGGACTCCAAGAACAGCATGAACCAGAAAGACATGATCACGCTGCAGTCGATGACGAACAAGCGCGACCAGGCCTACGACATGATATCGAACATCCTGAAGTCGCTCCACGGCACCATCATCGGCAACGTGAACAACTTCTAGCGGTCACGCCCCGGCGAGGCCGGAAGAAAAGAGAAGGGCGCGCGGATCGGACCGCGCGCCCTTCTCTTTTTCTCGCCACCGCCCTCAGGCGAGGAGCGCGGTGAGGCGCTCGATGGTGACCGGCTTGAGCAGGATGCCGGTGAAGCCGAGGTCGGCGTAGTGCTTTTGCGTCTCGACGTCGGCGGTGATGACGTAAACCGGGAGCGAGGAGAAGCGCGGGTGCTTCCTGATGATGCCGACCAGCTCCTCTCCGTCCATTTCCGGCATCCACATGTCGGTGAGCACGAGGTCGAAGGGCTTGTCCGCGCAGTCTTCGAGAATCTGGAGCGCCTCCCGGCCGTTCTGCGCGAGCGTGAGGTCGAAAGCGCCGATCTTGGAGAGCATGGCCTTGAGCACCATGAGGTTGATCTTCTGGTCATCTACGAGCAGCAGCCTGTTCGCGACGTTCTTGCCGTGGTTGGTGGATTCCGGGGCGTGCTGGGCGGGGCCCGGGACGACGGCGTCCTGTTTCTCGTCCTCCGGCATGTGCGAGATTTCGACGCCCGGTATCGTGATGGTGAAGGTGGTGCCCTTGCCGAGCTCGGAGGTCAGCGACATTTCGCCGCCCATGGCGGTGGCGAGCTGGCGGCTGATGGCCAGGCCCAGGCCGGTGCCGCCGTTGCGCGCCATCTTGCTGCCGACCTGCACGTAGGGCGTGGCGATGCGCTTGAGGTCCTCTTCGCTTATGCCGCACCCGGAGTCTTCGACCTGCATGCAGAACGTGCCGTGGTTGAAGCCTGGCATGTGGGTGAAGGAGGCCCGGACCTCGATGAAGCCGGATTTCGTGAACTTGACGGCGTTGCCCATGAGGTTGAAGGCTATCTGCCTGAGCCTCTGCGGGTCGAGCATGAGTATCGGCATGTCGCCGATCTTCGCGCGGAACTCCAGGTGCGGCTTCTGCGCGGAGATGCGGAAGGACTCCGCGATTTCGGTGAGGAGGGTCTGGCACTTGGTGGGCTCCGGCTCGATGGACATCCTGCCGGCCTCGAGCTTGGACAGGTCGAGGACGTCGTTGATGAGTTTGAGCAGGGTCTTGCCGCTGACGAGGATGGAATCGACGGCCTGGTCGCGCTCCTCCTCGGTCTTGAAGCCCTCTTTGAGCATCTGCGAGAAGCCGATGATGGCGTTCAGCGGCGTGCGGATGTCGTGGCTCACGGTGGAGAAGAAGTAGCTCTTGGCCTTGTTTATGTCCTCGGCCTTGGACTTCTCGATGGCCAGCTGCTGTTCGCGGCGGCGGAGTATGGAGAAGAGGGAGACCATGATGGAGAGGGAAACGACGAGCAGGATCATTTCGCACATGGAGTTGCCGAGCATGGAGCCGTTGAGGTTCTCCATCCTCTCCTCGAAGCGCTCCTTGACGCCGGCCTCCTCGGCGAGCGCGCCGATCGCCTCCTCCACCGAGTCGAACGTGACCTGCCGCACCCACATCAGCGAAGAGAAGATTATCATGATCGTGAGCGAAATCCAGACGACGAGCGACTTGCCGATGCTGTGGTTGCGATCGACGAGGAAGACGTGCTTGTAGTACAGGAAGCCCAGGATGCACCAGACCGCGAGCAGCAGGTAGGATTCTGCGGCCAGCGCGTTGCCGGACACGTAGTTGGGAATGAGCAGCAGCAGGCAGAAGAAGATCGACATCACGAGGCCGATGAGGCCGGCGACCTTGCCGGAGATCACCTTGCCCACGCCGCCCACTCCAAAGGTCTTGAACGCGGCGGCGGAGGTGTAGCCGAAGGCGATCGCCGCGCCTATGCTGGAGACGTCCACCGGCCAGCTGATCACCGAGCGGCCGAAGAAGGGCGCGACGGCGGAAACGCCCATGATGAAGAGGATTGCGTTCTTGGGCGCGGCGTCCCTGTTCAGTTCGGAGAACCACTTGGGCAGGATGTTGTCTTCGGCCATCGCGTACATGAGGCGGCTGAGCGCGATGTAGGTGCCGATGATGCCGGTTATCTGGCCGCCGACCATCGCCGCGCCGAGGAGCGCCACGCCGAGCGTGCCGAACGTGCGCCTGGCGGCGCAGAACGTCGGCACGGCGTCTATGCCGCCGAGGTTCGGCAGGTCGCGCACGTATTCCTCCCAGTTGGAGTAGCCTTCCGGCAGCGCGAGCGTGGGCAGGATCGTGAGGAGGATGTATATCAGCGCGGATACGCCGAGAGCCACGGCGAAGATCGCGAACATCCTCTTGACGGGGAATTTGAACTCCGCCGCGGAGTGCGAGATCGCCTCGAAGCCGACGAACGCCCATGGCATCATGGCGAGGATGCAGACGATCTGCGAGAACGCGCCGCCGTCGGAGGCGAACGCCGGTCCGATCGCCGCGCCGCCGCCGTGCTTGGCCGCCGCGCCGACGAAGCACGCGACCACGCCGCCGGCGAACACCAGCGCCAGCACGGTGTTCAGTTTCGCGGCCAGCCGCCGTCCGCAGAGGCACAACAGCCCCACGGCCAGTATCACGGCGACGGACAGCAGCACCTCGCCCAGGTATATGTCGAAGCCGGCGAGGTTGTAGTGGAAGCCGAACTGCAGGATGTCGCCCATCGTGAAGCGCACCAGCAGCTTCACGCTGGTGGCGTTCGCCCACAGTATGGAGATGTAGGCCAGGAAGAGAAACCACCCCACAAGGAAGCCGTGGTCCTCGCCGAACGAGTTCTGCGCATACGCGAACGCCCCGCCGGGCCCGTTGTGCCGCAGCGCCATACGGTGGTAGTTCAGCGCGAAGACGAGCATGGCCGCCGTGCCCAGCAGCACGGCGATGGTGGTCCCGAGCGGCCCTGCGCCTGGCAGGAACGACGTGCCGGGCATCATGAAAGCCCCCCAGCCCACTGCATAGCCGAACGAAAGCGCCACCACCATCAGCGGCGTCAGATACGGCCTGAGCCCTGTCGCGGTTTCCTCTTTGTCTGATTTGTCTCTTTTCATGGCGTTGGGCATATTATACCATATTCCGCGCCACGACTGCCGAAAAAGAGGCGTATTTGTTCGCAGAAAAAACCAAAAAATACCCCCTTGCGCCGCGACGCGCCAATATGGTATAATATGCGGCGTTTTCGGTTGGGTCTGCTCGGGTGGTGAAATTGGCAGACACGCATGCTTGAGGTGCATGTGGAGAGATCCTTGCGGGTTCGAGTCCCGCCCCGAGCACCAATGCGAAGCCCTGTCAAAGGGGCTTTTCTTTTTTCCGCAGATGTGCGCCCGAATTGCCCCGAAGACATCCTCCTCGGCCTGGCGTCGTTGCCCGATCGAGCTTGAAAATCGTTGCCCAATTGCGCATAAAGTGTTTGCGAAAGTGTGCTATAATATAGGGTGAACAGTCAAGCAATCAACAAGGAGACCTCTATGATGAAGAACATATCCATTGGCGGGCCGGACGGCTTTCTCGGCAGACTATGCAGTGGGGGTGGGGGTATATTCCGCGCTTCCCGCCTTGTCGCAATTGCGGCGGCAGCTTGCGCGGCGTCGCTTTCCGCCGAGACGATTACGGTGGAGACGGGCGAATCGCTTTTGCTCGACGATGCGAAGAACAACATAGCCGGGAACCAGATAACGCTTAAGGACGGCGCGACGCTCGTCGCCCCCGTTAGCGGCGACGGCTTCCGTATTCGCGCCAACGTGTATGTGGAGGGGGCGGCGCGCATCGACCTTGCGTCCCCGCCGCCCGACGTCTACTACCTGCGCTTCAACGCCGGACTCGCGGCGAAGGACGACACTTGCTCGCTCACGATAGGCGGTGGCTTGAAAGAGGTGTTCTTCGGGCAGGAGGGCGGTTCGCCCGCCGTCGACGGCACGGGCATCTCGTATCCTGTTATCAATCTCAAGAAACTTTACTTCGACGCAACGGAGCGCGGGACTTTCCGCTTCCGCGGGAACTCGGCCTGCACGGTCGTGCAGCTGCCCACCACCTGCAACTTCTCCTTTACCGACACCAAGATGACGCTCGCTCTTAAAGGAGAAGACGCGCTGGCGCCGCTCGGCAAGGGGAACCCCTATGTCATAGACAACTTCAACGCCATCGTGCTGGACGGCGCCGCGATCCCCGCCGGGAGCACCGTGAAGGTGGCGGCCGGGCACACGCTCGCCGTCAAGCCATGCAACATCAACAATCTTTGGTCGTGGGGCGGAGTCGAGCAGGAGGTGAATTTAAATGTGGAACTGGAGGGGGCCGACTCCGTGCTGCTCTTCCGCACGGT
>CAMOIK010000122.1 GCA_946615875.1 uncultured Verrucomicrobiota bacterium
GCCTGCTTCACGTTCTGCTTCAGCTCGCAGCCCAGCGGCCCGTAGTCCCAGAAGCCCGGCATGCCGCCGTAAATCTCCGACGAATGGTAAATGAAGCCCCTGCGCTTGCACAGCGCGCTCAGGGCGTCAAGCGACGATTTGTTCTCTTCTGCCATAGCGGTGCATATTATACCATATTTTAACGCCCGATGGGCGGCGGAATTGCACGTCTGCCGCGCCGCGGGAAGCGGAACGCCCCGCGCGGCCCGCACGGCGGGCGGCGCGGGGCGGGGCCGGCGAGGCGGCGGCGCGCCTCAGCCGAGGTCGCGGGCGGCCTTCAGCACGTTCGCGGTGGTGAAGCCGAACTCCTCCGCCAGCCTCCCGTAGGGCGCGGACGCGCCGAAGCGGTCCAGCGTGAGGAACTTCGTGTTCTTCCAGTCCAGACGGAAGCGGTCCCAGCCGAAGCGGCTGCCGGCCTCCACGATCACGCGCCGCTTCATGAACTCGGGCAGCACGGCGTCGCGGTATTCGCGCTTTTGCGCGAGGAAGAGCTCCTGCGACGGCATGGAGACCACGCGGACCGCGCGTCCTTCGGCGGCGAGGGTCTTGGCGGCGTCGATGCACAGCGCGACCTCGCTGCCGGAAGCGATGAACAGTATGGTGTCCACGCCCTGCGCGCCGTCCTGGTAGATCGTGTATCCGCCCTTGGACACGCCCTCGTGGCTGACGCCCTCAAGCGTCGGCACGTTCTGGCGCGTCGTGAGTATGCACGACGGACCCTGCGTGCGCAGGAGCATTTCGGTCCACGCGAAAGCCGTCTCCATGGCGTCCGCCGGACGGAACGTGACAAGGCCCGGGATGGAGCGCATGGAGGCGAGCTGCTCGACCGGCTCGTGCGTGGGGCCGTCCTCGCCCACGTAGAAGGAGTCGTGCGAGAATATCCAGATGGAAGGCAGCTCCATCAGCGCGGCGAGGCGGATGGCCGGCTTGCAGTAGTCGCTGAAGACGAAGAAGGTGGCGCCGAAGCCGCGCAGACCGCCGAAGGCGGTGATGCCGTTTGCGACGGCGCTCATGCCGAGTTCGCGGATGCCGTAGTGGATGTTGCGGCCGGAGAAGTCGCCGTCGCCCATGAAGCCGAAGCCCTTGAGCTCGGTCTTGTTGCTGGGCGCGAGGTCTGCGGAGCCGCCGACGAGCTCCGGCACGACCGGCGCGAGGGCGTTCATGACCTCGCCGCACACGTTGCGCGTGGCGTAGGACTTGCCGACCTCGTATTTCGGCAGCGCCTCCATCATCTTCATGTAGTCCGGGGCCTTGGTCTCGCCGGAGACGCCCGGGTTGGCGCGGCGCCACTTTCTTGCGGCGCGGTTCATCCTCGCCGCCTTCTCGGCGAACATCGCATAGACCTCTTCGGGCACGGCGAACGTCTTTTCGGGGTCGAAGCCGAGCGCCTTCTTCATGGCGGCGGTCTCCTCGCCGCCGAGCGGCGACCCGTGGCACTTGGGAGTGTCGTGGAGCGTGGGGGCGCCGCATCCGATGTGGGTGGTGGCGATGACGAGCGCCGGCTGGCCGACGGTGCGCATGGCGCGGCGATACGCCTTGTCGATCTCGGCGAAGTCGTGGCCGTCGCACTCGAAGACCTTCCAGCCGTAGCTTTCGAAGCGCTTCTTGGTGTCGTCGCGCATCGATATGCCCGTCGAGCCCTCGATGGTGATGCTGTTGGAGTCGTAGATCGCGACGAGGCCGTCGAGGCGCAGGGTGCCCGCGAGCGAACAAGCCTCGTGGGAAATGCCCTCCTCCATGTCGCCGTCGCCGCAGAACACCCACGTCCTGTTGCCGGTGTTCAGCTTCTTGGCGGCGATGGCCAGCCCCACGCCCATGGCGAGTCCCTGACCGAGAGGGCCGGTCGTGACCTCCACGCCGGGGCTGACGCCGCGCTCGGGGTGGCCAGCGCAGCGGCTGCCGAACTGCCGGAAGGTCTTTAGTTCGTCGAGCGAGAGTCCGCCCGTGCCCGCGAGATGGTGGAGCGCATAGACCAGGCTGGAAGCGTGCCCGCCGGAGAAGACGAGCCTGTCGCGTCCCGGCCAGCGAGGGTCCGCAG
This sequence comes from uncultured Verrucomicrobiota bacterium, assembly GCA_946615875.1. Taxonomy (GTDB): domain Bacteria; phylum Verrucomicrobiota; class Kiritimatiellia; order RFP12; family UBA1067; genus UBA1067. Next base: position 2,078 of record CAMOIK010000122.1, read on the forward strand.
GGGCGTAGTTCAGATGGTTGAGCCAGAGCGACGCGGCGAGGTCCGCCATGCCGAGAGGCGCGCCGGGATGCCCGGAGTTCGCGGTATCGACCATGTCGGCGCACAGGCAGCGTATCGTGTTCGCCGCCAGCTTCAGTTTGTCTATTTCAAGTGCCATTCTTCTTTTCCTTTCTGTTTTGTTGTCTCCATGCCTGAAATCGATTGGTTGAAACCGCCGCAATCCTGCGGCGCCCGCGTTCAGCGGCCTCGCCTGCGGCGGTATTCGCGCACGGCCCAGCGGTTGGCCGCGTCCCTGCCCATCCCCTTTGCCTCCGCCTCCAGACGGAGGGCGCGGACTTCCTGCCGCCAGTTTCCCGCGACGGCCTTCTTCGGGGCCGGGGCGGCGGCGTCCGGGCGATCACCTCCGCCCGGCCCGCCCCACGGGATCGGCGCATGCGAGACCGCGGAGGAGTCCTTCCAAAGTCCGCACACCGGCAGTTTCTGGCGCTCCGCCAGGATCACCGCGGCCTTGGCGAACCAGAACGCGCCTGTGTCGCGCGTATGGTAGCCGTCGGTCTTGCCTTGCGGGCAGTTAGCGTATTCTCCGGGCACGATGCGCATGTAGAGGCGCAGCGCGGCGTCGATGCCCAGTTCCGGCAGATTGCGTTCGGCGTAGCCGTTGATGTCCAGCACCGGCACGCCGAGCTCGCGGCCCACGCGCACCGTGGCCGCCGCGCACTCCCCGACGCCTGCGGCGCCGCCATCCACCTTGATGCGGCCATCCTCCACCGAGAAGCCCCCGGAGTGCGGCACGGGGGTGGCGAGGATCGGCGCCGCGCCCTTGGCGCGCACGTCAGCGACGAAACCGGCGAGCAGCGACTCGTATTCGCGCAGCGCCGCCTCGCGCCCGCCGTGCACCTCGCGGATGCCGCCGGGGCCGAACGAGACGATCACGAAATCCCCCTCGCCGACAGCATCGGCGAGCTTCCGCCAATGACCGCCCTCCTTGTAGCGTTTCGCGCTGCATCCATCCAAGGCGAGGTTGTGGAGCCTGGCGGGGTCGATCATGAATTCGGCGAGCGCCTGCCCCCACCCTTGCTGCGGATACAAGGCGGCAGGATAGTCGCACACGGCCGCATCCCCGGCCATGTAGATGTCGGCGGACGCCGGAAACGCCAGCGCCGCCGCGACAATCGCAGCTATCGCACCTGCCTTCACCCGTACTCCTTTTGATTAAGCGCGCGCGTCTGCGTCAGATGACGCGGTAGCGGCCTGGGTTGACGGCATAGGCGGCGGGACGCGGCCCGTCGGCGTAGCCGAGCGCGAGGTGGCCGATGCCTTCCCATTCGCCGGAAAAGCCCAGGCGGTCGAGGATTTTGCGTCCGAGGGGGCTTTCCATCTCCTCCTTGGCGCGGTGTATCCAACAGCTGGCCAGCCCGAGTTCGTGCGCCTTGAGCATCATGTTGCCGAGCGCGAGAGAGCCATCGTATATCGCGGTGGGCTTCGACTTGTCGGCTATGACAAGCAGCATGACGGGGGCGCCGTAGAACGGGTCTGGCCCGCGGTCTGGCGAAGGCGGCGCGCCCATGATCTCGGCGTTCTTCGCGGTGATTTCCGCCTTGAGCGCCGGGTCGTCGATGCGAACGATCACGCTGGACTGCATCTTGCGCCCCGTCGGGGCGAGCAAACCCGCTTCGACCACGCGATCGACCAGTTCCCTGGGCGGCACGTCGGCCTTGAACCTGCGCACGCTGCGCCGCGTTCTCACGATTTCGTCAAACGTCATTGTCCTTCGTCTCCTGTTTCTTTGAAACGCTCCCGCTCTTCTCAATACACGAAAAGCATCTGGCGGTATTTGGGCAGCGGCCACTTGCCGTCATCGACGAGCAGTTCAAGACGGTCGACCGTGCTGCGCAATGTGTCCATGGCGGCGCGGATTGCCGCGCCGTCCTCCTTCGACAGCGCCTTGTCCAGGCGCTCGCACTTCACGTGGAGGTCGTCCAGGCCTGCGCCGAGTTTCTGCGACAGCGCGCCGAGGCCGCGCAGCCCCACCTTGAGGCCGTCGCGCTTTGCGCGGCCTATGGCGGTGGCGAGGCGGCTGAACTCCTCCGCCACGACGGGGCGGACCATCGAGCGGGCGATCTCCAGCGCGACCTTCCCTTCGATCAGGATTCTGCTCGCGTAGTCGTCGGCGGCGATTTCGTGGCGGCTTGCCATCTCGCCGTCGGTCAGCACGCCGTATCTGGCGAAGAGTTCGCGGTTCGCCGGGTCGTTGAGCGGCTCTATGGCCGCCGGCGTGTCCCGGAGGTTCGGGAGGCCGCGCGCGGCGGCCTCCTTAGGCCATTCGTCGCCGTAGCCGTCGCCGGAAAAAAGCACCCGCTTGTGCTTTTTGATGAGGCGCTGGAGCAGCAGCTGCAGTTCCTCGTTGAAGTCGCCGCCGCGCTTCTCGAGCTTGTCGCAGATCGCGTCGAGCGACTCTGCGACGATCGTGTTCAGGACGGTCTGGCTGGCTGCGCAGTTCTGCGAGGAGCCCGGCGCGCGGAACTCGAACTTGTTGCCTGTGAAGGCGAAAGGCGACGTGCGGTTGCGGTCGGTGGTGTCGCGCGGGAGCGGTGGCAGGGTATCCACGCCGATGCGCATTCCCTGCTCTCCGGCATTCGCCCCCCTGCCCTTCGCCTTGGGGCCGCGCCCTTTCACGCCGGTCTCGATCTCGCGCATCACGGCGGAAAGCTCGTCGCCGAGGAAGATGGAGATTATGGCCGGCGGCGCCTCGTTCGCGCCCAGCCGGTGGTCGTTGCCCGCGCCGGCGGTGGAGAAGCGCAGCATGTCGGCGTGGAGGTCTATGGCGCGCACGACGGCGGAAAGGAAGGTGAGGAAGATCGCGTTGTCGCGCGGGTTGTCGCCTGGCGAGAGCAGGTTGCGCCCGCCATAGGCTATCGACCAGTTGCAGTGCTTGCCGCTGCCGTTCACGCCTTCGAACGGCTTTTCGTGCAGCAGGCAGACGAGGCCGTTCGCCTCGGCGGTCTGCCGCAAGGTCTCCATCACGAGCATGTTGTGATCGACGGCGAGGTTCTGGTCCTCGAACATTGGGGCGAGCTCGAACTGCGCCGGCGCCACCTCGTTGTGGCGCGTCTTGGCGGGGATGCCCAGCCGCCAGAGGCGGTCCTCCACCTCGGTCATGAACTTCAGGATGCGCGGGCGGATCGCGCCGAAATAGTGGTCGTCAAGCTGCTGGTGCTTGGCGGGCGGCGCGCCGAACACCGTGCGCCCGGTCTGCAGCAGGTCGGGGCGGCGCAGATAGAACGAGCGGTCGATCAAGAAATACTCCTGCTCCGCGCCAAGAGTGACGGTGACGTGGGAGCGGCGCTTGCCGAACTTGTCCATCAACCGCTCGGTGGCGCGGGAGATCGCCTGTATGCTCCTGAGCAGCGGCGTCTTCATGTCGAGCGCGGCGCCGGTGTAAGAGCAGAAAGCGGTGGGTATGCAGAGCGTGGCGCCGTTCTCGTGGCGCTTGATGAAAGCCGGGCTTGTCGGGTCCCACGCGGTGTAGCCGCGCGCCTCGAAGGTTGAGCGGAGCCCGCCGGAGGGGAAGGAAGAGGCGTCGGTTTCGCCGCCTATGAGGTTCTTGCCGCTGAACTTCTGCACCGCCTGCGCGATGCCGGCCGGCTCGAGGAACGCGTCGTGCTTCTCGGCGGTGCCGCCGGTCATCGGCTGGAACCAGTGCGTGAAATGCGTGGCGCCCCGCGAAAGCGCCCATTCCTTCATGCCATGCGCCACGGCGTCGGCGATGGAGGCGTCGAGCCGCCGCGACTCCCTCATGGTCGCAATCAGCTTCGCCGCCACATCCTTGGGCAGGTGCTGGCGCATCTCGCGTTCCGAGAATACGTCCTCGCCGTAGTTCTTCAGGCTTGTGTCAATCATGGTGTATATTATACCATATTTTCGCGCTCGCCGCCACAGGGTCGCGACGACGGCATTTGTTTTTCGTCTGT
>CAMOIK010000123.1 GCA_946615875.1 uncultured Verrucomicrobiota bacterium
ATACCCGTTCCCATGCCGAACACGGAAGTCAAGGGCGCCATCGCCGAGGGTAGTGCGGGACCCGCCCGTGCGAGAGTAGGACGCCGCCGGCCTTTCTTCTTTTCCGGGGGGCGGGCGCGCCGCGGAGGCCGCCGCGGCGGACGCGCGCCGCGCGCCCGCCGCCACCCATCTGCTGCCATCTGCCATCTCCCGCCGCCATCTACCATCTCCCGCTGCCATCTGCCCGCTGCCATCTGACGTCTACCAGCTGCCAGTCAGCGCAGAGAAATCGTGAAGACTGTTGGGTATGGCGGATCGGAAGGCGAGAGGGTGACGGCGGAGAACGGCGATGCAATGCAGGAGCCGTCAGATAAATACGACTCCAGCCGCCATATGTAGTCTCCCGGTGTGAGATAACGGAAGGTTTTGCGACATGGCCTCCCAACCTTCGCGCGCGAGACGAGATTTGTCTGTCTGCGTGGCGGGCTGTAGTCGCTGACTAGCCTGATATCCGCCACTTGCAAAGGAGATGCCTGCGCACTGGGGCTCAACCGCACCACTTTGGCGTCGCCAAGTTCAATCGCGTAGTCCTGCATCGCTTCAGTTATCGCGGTCTTGTTTGAAACGATGGTGTCGCCTATGCACTCTACTACCATATAACGCCCGTTTTCGTCGCGACGGACGCATGCGCGGATGATTATGTATTTCGCGTCGTCCGGGACTTGCGGAATGGTGACGTAACCCCTGGCTTTGGTCAGGCCAACCTGTATAGCCCCGACCGTGTTCGTGGCGACGCGGATCACTTCGCCATCTAGATCCGGCCACTCTCGTGCGAAACGCTCTTCAAGGTTCGCGACGTTGCCGGTCAGGTTTGTAACGGATGCGAAACTCCAGCGAGAAACCGTCTCGCCGAAGTCCGCCGGGATGTCCTCGACCGCGCAAAGTTCAGCAGTTGTCGATACGGCCCTATCGTCGTTCGGCCAACAGCAGGTGAAGGCATCGCGATACTTCGCCGTCACGCACAGTTCCGCAGCGCACAGCAGAACCACGGCAAGATGTCTAGTGTTCCTTCTGCCGAGCATTTCTCCCTGAAACTATCGCGTCTGCGGCGTTGTCACAGCGGTTCTCTATACCTAAAGAGACCGATGTCGGAAGCCTTGCGCGTGGATGGGTCGAATTCGATCACGGCGCCCTCGATCGTCGCGGGCCCCGTTGCGACCTCGAAGCGCGAAGGCATTCCGGTCAGGAACTTTCTTGTGACGGGCTTCAGGTCGCGCCCTATGGAGGAGACGTAAGGGCCTGTCATGCCCAGGTCGGTGAGAAACGCGGTGCCGCCCGGCAGGATCGTGGCATCGGAAGTCTGGACATGCGTGTGCGTCCCCACGACGGCGGTGACCTTGCCGTCGAAGTAGCGGGCGAACGAAATCTTCTCGCTCGTGGCTTCCGCGTGGAAATCGACGAAGACCGGAAGGTTGCGCGGCATTTCCGAGAGCATTCTTTCCATTGCCCTGAATGGGCAATCGACATCGTGCATGAAGACCCGTCCCTGGACGTTGGCGAAGACGAACGACCACGTGGGCAGCGTCACTATGCGCCAGCCCTTGCCGGGGCATCCCTCCGGCATATTTCCGGGCCGCACCACCCTGGAGAGGGAGTCGATCTGCGAGGCGAACTCTTTCTGTCCCCACGTGTGGTCGCCCAGCGTTATCGCGTCAATGCCGCAGCCCACGAATTCCTCGGCCAGCGCCGCGGTCAAGCCGGAGCCGCCGGCCGCGTTTTCGCAGTTTGCTATGACCGCTCCCACTTGCAGCTGCTCGCGTATCTGCCGCAGGTTTTCCTTTATGATGCGCCGCCCTGGGCTTCCGACGACATCGCCTAGCATCAGCAGTTTCATGACAAGACAACGAATGGTGGATGGTGGTGAACGAAGAGGACGGCAGTGGACGGCGGAAGGAAGGGCTATTCGACGCCGGACTGATGGAGCCAGGCTGCGGCGTTGCGGTCGCCGCGCGCGGCTCTGGCCTTCATGCGCCATATGTTGGCGGCCTCCTGGTTGCGCGGCAGACCGTCGCCGCGCTCGTAGCAGTCGGCGTAGTTGTCCATGGCAGCGGCGACGCCGGAGTCCGCCGCCTTGCGGTATAGGCGTATGGCAGTGGGCAGGTCGCGTTCCGTGCCTCTGCCGATGTGGAGGCACTCAGCCCAGGCGTTCATCGCCTCGGCGCAGCCTTCAAGGGCGCTTTCCTTCAGCATCCTGACGGCCCGTTCCTCGTCCTGCACCACGCCCTCGCCGCGCAGAAGCGCCATGGCGTAGTTGAACTTGCCGTATGGATTGCCGAGGTCGGCGCTCTTTGCGAACCAGCGCGCCGCCTTCACGGGATCGCGTTCGACGGTCACGCCGTCGCGGTATAAGCCGCCCAGGTTGTTTATGGCCTCCGGGTGGTTCTGCCTGGCGGCGGCGAGGAAGCACTCCCTGCCTTTTTCGGGATCGGGTTGCACATGGTAGCCGCACATGTAGCACACTCCCAGATTGTACAGTCCGTTGGCGTCGTTGCGGTCTGCCGATTTCTTGAAGTACTCGTAGCCCGCCCTGAGCGACGCGGCGAGGGTATTGGTCGGCGCCTGTCCCGAAAGGGCGTAGCTCAGCGACATGGTGGCATACGAGTTCATCGCCTGGACGTTGCCGAGGTCCGCGGCTTTCTTGAGAAGTTCGACGTCGTCCGCCTCCATGGCCAGCAGATAGCAGGCCAGCGGATTGTTGCGCCGCGCGGCCATGGCGCGTATCATTTCGCGGGACGAGTCGAAATAGATCTTGCGCGTAGCGTCGTCCAGGCGCAGGGCTTTCGGGGCGTCCTTGTCGCGCGAGAGCAGTGCGGCGATGAAGCGTTGCAGCGGCTTGCCGGCGGCGGCGTCCCCCGCCACCGTCTTCGCCGCGTTTTCGTAGGCTTCCGGTCCGACGGAAGAGCGCGTGTTCAGAAGCGTCCTGATGGCTTCCGCCGACAAATCGCCGCCATGCGTCGCGAGCGTCGCAAGGGCAAGCACGGCCGCAGCAAGCATTCTCATTGGGAACTCCATCGTGTCATCCGTGGTTGACGCGGCTGCGGAACGGCGTGAAGATGTAAGTGCCGTCGCGCCGGAAGCCCTTGTGCTCGCGCCACGCCTTCTTGCGCGCGCATACCGTGACAGTGCGCCCGCGCCGTCCGAACAGCCACCACGGAGGGCGCCTGACGGACAGGATGTCGAACCCCTCGCGCACCAGGCGGTAGATTTCCGGCGCCGTGTAGCCATCCTGCGAGCGCGTCTTCTCCCTGACCGTGAAGAACATGGAGCCGCCGGACACGAGCACCCTGTTCGCCTCGCGCACGACGTCGCGCGACACCGCCTCGGTCGCCACCACGACGACCTCGAACTGCGTATCCTCGAACGGCAGCTCTCCGTCCGCCGCCGCGCTCATCCAGACGCCCGGCCTGCTGGCCTTCAGCAGATTCAGCGCGTCGTCGCCGTCGAAGCCGACCATGAGTGCGCTGCGCACGCGCCGGTGGCGGTGGACGAGTTCGTGGAGGATGGATTCCACGCCTGTCAGCTCTTTGCCGGGGCCAGACATATCTCCGTTTCTTCCCTGGTCGCAAGGTCTTTCAGCCGAGCAACGCCCTTTGCGACGTCGTCCGGCCCGACGAACACGGCCTTCGCGCTCGTCTCGCCGGCGCGCGCGAAGAACTTCTTCGGTTTCTGCGGTCTAAGCGCGAGCGCAACGCACTCGCCCTCGCTCCGCAGCCGTCTGGCGAGGCGCAGGGCGCATTCGCGCTCGCCGGGCGTCATGAACCCGACCGCGATCCCTTTCGGCTCGGTCGCGGCGTCTTCGCCGAGCCGCGCCTTGAGGAGCTCCGTCACGACGACGTCGCCGAAGCCGAGCCCCACCGCGCCCGTCGGCTCGCCGCCGATGGTCGTGAGCAGGTTGTCGTATCTGCCGCCGCCGAAGATCGCCCTGAACTCGCCCTTCGTGTCGAAGCACTCGAAGACGATGCCCGTGTAGTAGGAAAGGCCGCGTATCACGCCAATGTCGAAGACCAGCGCGTCGGCGAAGCCGGCGACTTCCGCCAGACGGAAGAGCTCCACCAGTTCGGGGCAGCGAGAAAAGTCCTTCGTGTCCATTATGGCGAAGGTGGCGGCCACCTCGGCGTCGCCAAGCCCGCCGTCCCGCAGCATCGCCGCGATCTCCTCGTCCGGCATTTTGCCGCGCTTGTCCAGCGCGAGAAAGACTTGCGCGTGCCGCTCCGGCGGGATGCCGCTTTCGGCGAGCATTTCGCCCAGCATCCTGCGGCTCGAAACGTGCACCTTGAAATCGGCGGTCGTCAGCCCCATGCGGCGAAGCGCGTCCACCGCGGTCCCGATGACTTCGACTTCCGCCAGGACGGAGTCCTCGCCGACGATGTCGAGGTTCCACTGGTAGTGTTCGCGCTTGCGACCCTTGGTCATGCGCTCGTAGCGGAAGCATTGCGCGATCGTCGTCCACTTCAGCGGGAAGGAAAGTTCCTTCTGGCGCTGTGCGACCATGCGCGCCAGCGTGGGTGTCATTTCCGGCCTGAGCGCCAGATGCCGCTCGCTCTTGTCCAGGAAGTGGTATATCTGCTCGCTGACCTCCTCTCCGGCCTTGCGCGACAGCAGTTCGAAACTCTCGACCACGCAGGCGTCGTACGGCTCGAACGCCGCGCCGCGCGCCGCGTCGCGGAATGCGCCGAACACCTTCTCCCTCCAGGCCATGTCGGCCGGATAGAAGTCTCTCATGCCGCGTGGCGGCTCGAAACTGATTCTCTCTGCCATTTGCTTTCCCCTTCGCCGCATATTATACCATATTTTCCGCGCCACGTGCGCGGCGCGCGCATGGCGCCGCCGCGCACCCCTCTTTTACCGTTTGGCAAGTCTCGCATATCCGCCCTTCGGCACGGCAAGGCGGTGTATTCCCACGGCGAGGTCCACCGCGTCGCCGACGCTCCCGCCGAACGTGTCGAAGGCTTGCGCCGTCACGGCCTCTGCGGTTTCCACGACGATCGCCCCCTCTCCAGAGCCGTTCAACACCCAGACGGGCTTGGACGCGTCGCCGACGCGGACGACATGATCGACCGCATACACGCCGAATATGCGCTCGTCCGCGCTCTCGCCGCAGATCGCCGGATAGCCCGACTCCGGCGCGCATCCTCTGAAGGAGCCGCGTTGCAGCGCGTCGCGGTGGCGCTCGGCGAACCGCACCCAGTGGGCGATCATCTTGAGATGGTCCGGCGGCAGCTCGGAGAGCATCATCGAATACTGCACAGTGCCGAAGATGGATGAAAGGACGGCGCACGCGGCTTCTTCCACTGGCGTTGCCACGTTCCACTCCAGCATGTCGCCGTGCACCGCCGCGCCGCCGGAGGTGAGGCGCAGGTCCGCCACGCGCACGCGGTTGGCCTGCCTGTCTCCCGGGCAGTCGCCGGCGCGCAGCATCGTCGCATACTGCGCCACCGCAGGACCGATGTAGTTCTGCCGGAACTCTATGAGGACATCGGGATCGTTGGCCTTGAGCCTGCGGACGATTTCGTCGAGGAGCGCCTTTACAGCCTCCGGAACCGTGCGAATGTCGCGTCCGGCGTATCCGTCGGCGACGGCGGGGTCTTCCCCGCGCACGGCAAAGCTGTCGATGAAGTCTAGTTTGAAACCGTCCAGCCCCCATTCGAGCTGCGCCTTCTCGTATATCCCCGCGAGGAAATCCCGCACCTCCGGGAAGCGCGGGTCCAGCACGCCGGCGTGGGCGTTTTTGTCGTGGCGGAGATACTTCCCCTTGAACCGCCCGTAGTTCGCAGACTTCTCGCCGACGAACGGCACCGAATACCAGA
>CAMOIK010000124.1 GCA_946615875.1 uncultured Verrucomicrobiota bacterium
TCCAGACGGCGGCTCGGTTGCGAGAGACGCAGGAATATGGTATAATACCGCCATCAGACGCAAAAGGGACAAGAAGCAAGGAAATGACGGAAAAGAAGGCGAAGAATGTCGTTGAGAAGATACTCTTCTCTCACATAGTGGAGGGGGATGCCGCGAAGGATGCGGAACTCGGCATCAGGATAGACCAGACGCTGACGCAGGACGCCACGGGGACGATGGCGTATCTGCAGTTCGAAGCAATGGGCGTCGAGCACGTGAAGAACGCGCTTGCGGTGAGCTATGTTGATCACAACACGGTGCAGATCGGCTTCGAGAACGCCGACGACCACGATTTCCTGGCGTCTATCGCCAGACGCTACGGCATAATCTACTCCAAGGCCGGGAACGGCATATGCCACCAGCTGCACCTGGAGCGCTTCGGCAAGCCCGGGACGACGCTGCTCGGCTCCGACTCCCACACGCCCACCGGCGGCGGCATCGGTCAGATTGCGATAGGGGCGGGCGGCATCGACATCGCCGTGGCGATGGCCGGCGGCTCTTTTCACATTCCCACGCCAAAGGTGAGGGCGATACGCCTCGTCGGCAACCTTCGCAGCGGCGTGAGCGCAAAAGACGTGATCCTGAAGGTGCTCGAAAGGTTCGGCACGAAGGGCAACGTTGGGTGGATATTCGAATATACCGGGCCCGGCGTGGCCACGCTCGACGTCCCGAGCCGCGCCACGATCGCGAACATGGGCGCGGAGCTGGGCGTGACGACGAGCGTGTTTCCTTCGGACGGCGTGACTCGCCAGTTCCTGGAGGCGCAGGGGCGCGGCGCCGACTGGGTGGAGATCGCGGCCGACGAAGGCGCGAGCTACGACGACGAGTTCGAGGTGGATCTCGGCGCGCTGGAGCCCATGGCCGCGGCGCCGCACAGCCCCGGCAACGTCGTGACCGTGCGGTCTTTCGCCGGCACGAAAGTGAACCAGATCATGATCGGCTCGTGCACCAACTCGTCATATCGCGACATCCGCACGGTGGCTAAGATACTGGAAGGGCGGCACGTGGCGGACGAGGTCGAGGTGGGGATTGCCTGCGGTTCGCGCCAGGTGGTGAACATGCTTGCGCAGGACGGTTCGCTCGCCACGCTCATAAAGGCAGGATGCCGTATTCTGGAGAACGCCTGCGGCTTCTGCATAGGCGCCCACATGTCGCCCGCGACGGGCGCGGTCTCGTTGCGCACGAACAACAGAAACTTCGAAGGCCGCAGCGGCACGAAGTCCGCGCAGGTCTATCTGGTGTCGCCGGAGACGGCGGCGGCCAGCGCGCTCACCGGCGTGGTGACGGTCTGCGAAGGCGTGGAGCCAGTGAACGCGCCGGCGGAGTTCCCGATCGACGATGCGATGTTCCTCTACCGCGAGACGGCGTGCAGGGGAGTGCCAGGCACGGAGATAGTGCGCGGGCCGAACATCGCCCCCGTCCCGAAAGGTGAAGCGTTGCCAGCGCGGCTTGCGGGCTGCGCCACCATCAAGGTGGGAGACAAGATAACCACCGACCACATAATGCCGGCGGGGGCGCGGCTCAAGTTCCGCTCGAACGTGCCCGAATACGCCAAATACGTCTTCGAGCCTTGCGACCCGACGTTCCACGACCGCGCGATGGTCAACAAGAACAACGGCGCGGCCAACGTCATCATCGCTGGAGAGAGCTACGGGCAGGGCTCTAGCCGCGAGCACGCCGCGCTATGCCCGATGTATCTCGGCGTCAAGGCGGTGATCGCCAAGTCGATAGAGCGCATCCACCGCGCCAATCTCATAAACTTCGGCATCGTTCCTTTCACCTTCGAGAACCCGGCCGACTACGACAAGATACGCCAAGACGACGGACTGCTCTTCGAGGGTCTGCGCACTGCCATCGAGGGCGACGGCCGTTTGACGGTCAGGACGCCGCATGGCTCGGTCAGGGTGAAGACCGTGCTTTCGGCGCGCGAGAAGCGCCTCATTCTCTGCGGAGGACTGCTGGCCTCGCTCTGACGGCGAGGCGGGCGCGCCCGCGACCAGGCGTCCTTTCCCGCCCCGATGCATCCAGATCTTCTAGACATCGGCTTTCTGCACATGAAGACCTACGGCGCCTGCATGGCGCTTGGGTTTCTGCTGTGCAGCATGCTGGTGGAGCGCCTTTCGGGGCGCAAAGACATCTCCGGCCTGCTTATGCTGCTGGCCGTCGTGGGCATCGTCGGCGCGCGCGCCGCATACGTGATCGAGAACTGGCGGACCCAGTTCGCCGCCGACCCCGCGCAGATCGTTCGCGTCGATCGCGGCGGGCTTGTCTTCTACGGCGGGCTGGTCTCCGCGATCGCGGCTTATTTCGCATGGTGCATCGCCAAGCGCGAGCGCTTCACCGCGCTCAGCGACCTGATGTGCACGGTGATACCGCTCGGCCACGCGTTCGGGCGGATCGGCTGTTTCTTCTACGGCTGCTGCTACGGGCGTCGCAGCGACGGCGTCTGCGCGGTGCATTTCCCCGTGCTTTCTCCGGCGTGGCACGAACAGGTGGCGAGCGGCGACCTGCCGCCGGACGCAACGCGCTCGCTTGGCGTCCTGCCTACGCAGCTCTTCGAGGCTGCGGCGCTGCTCGTCCTCTTCGCGCTGTTGGTCTTCGCGTACCGCCGCTGGAAAGACAGGCGGGGGCTGGCCACGGGGCTTTACATGGCGGGGTATGCGCTGCTGCGCTTCCCGCTCGAATATCTGCGCGGCGATCCTCGAGCGGTCGTCGGGCCGCTGTCGATAGCGCAGACGATCTCCATCGGACTTTTCCTGCTCGGTGCCTGGTTCATCGTCGCTTCGCGGCGGCGCGTCGGCGACGGCGGAAATATGGTATAATATCCCTGTTCATGGAAAATGAAGCAATGACGAAGATACTGAAGAAGACTCAACTATCCGAGAACGTGTTCCGGATGCGGCTCGATGCGCCGCTGATTGCCCGCGAGCGCAAGGCCGGGCAGTTCATAATCCTCCGCACCGATGCGGAGTGGGGCGAGCGCATACCCCTCACCATCGCCGACGCCGATGCGGACGCCGGCACCATAGACATCATCTTCCAGACGGTCGGAGCCTCCACGAAGGAGCTCGCGTCGTTCGCAGAAGGCGACTCCATCGCCGATCTGGTGGGGCCGCTTGGCAAGCCCACCGAGATCACGGACTATTCGCGCGCCGGCGACGTGGCGCGGCGCGGCTGGGTGGTCGTGGTCGGCGGCGGCATAGGAGTGGCGCCGGCGCATCCCATCGCACAGGCTTTCAGGGCTGCCGGCAACCGCGTCACGGCGATCATGGGCGCTCGCACGAAAGAGCTTGTCATCATGGAGGACGAGATGCGCCGGGCGTGCGACGACGTTGTCATCGTCACCGACGACGGTTCCTACGGACGCAAGGCGCTCGTGACCGAGCCGCTCAAGGAATGCTGCGAGCAGTCTCCCAAGCCGGACGAGGTCGTCATCGTGGGGCCGCCTGTGATGATGAAGTTCGCCGCGCTGGCCACCAAGCCGTATGGCGTGAAGACGATAGCGTCGCTCAATTCGATCATGATAGACGGCACGGGGATGTGCGGAGGATGCCGCGTCGCCGTGGGCGGCAAGACGAAGTTCGTCTGCGTGGACGGTCCGGAGTTCGACGCCCACCAGGTGGACTTCGACAACTTCATCAAGCGGCTTGGCACGTTCAAGGCCGAGGAGGCTGCGCACAAGTGCCGCCTGTTCGGCTAGACGGCTCCGCCCATCCCGTCTTTCAAACCTCTCAAACCTCTCCCACCTTTCATACCTTTTCAAACTTCCCATGACACCGAAGGAAAGACTTGCCATCCCCCCGCAGGAGATGCCGCAGCAGGATGCGCTCGCAAGGGCGCGCAACATGGACGAGGTCGCGCTCGGCTATACCGCCGAGATGGCGAAGAAGGAGGCGTCGCGCTGCCTCAACTGCCCTGCGCGGCCGTGCGTGCAGGGCTGCCCCGTCAAGATCAACATCCCCGCGTTTCTCGCGGCGGCGGCGGAGGGCGATTTCGCCGCGGCGCTCGCCATAATCCGCGAGTCGTCGCTGCTTCCGGCCGTGTGCGGGCGCGTCTGCCCCCAGGAGAGGCAGTGCCAGAAGTTCTGCACCGTCGGCAAGATGTTCAAGGACGTGGCGAAGGCTGTGGCCATAGGCCGCGTCGAACGCTTCTGCGCCGACAACGTGGAGCCTGAAAAGACGCAATGCGCCGCCCCGACAGGCAAGAAGGTCGCCGTGATAGGGTCCGGCCCTGCGTCCGTGACGTGTGCGGCGGATTGCGCCCGCGCCGGCCACGAGGTGACGATGTTCGAAGCGTTCCACAAGACGGGCGGCGTTCTGGTCTATGGGATACCCGAGTTCCGTCTGCCCAAGCGCATCGTGGAGAAAGAGATAGACGGTCTGAAAGCGATGGGCGTGAAGATAGTCACGGACTTCGTGGTCGGCAAGACGCGCCGCCTGGCGGACATGAAGAAGGATTTCGACGCGATATTCGTCGGGACCGGGGCCGGATTGCCGAAGTTCATGGATATCGAAGGTGAGAATCTCATAGGCGTCTTCTCCGCCAACGAATACCTTACGCGCGCCAACCTGATGAAGGCGTATCTGGAGGACAAGGCGGCCACGCCGTTCTGGCACGGCAGGAAGGTGGCCGTCCTCGGCGGCGGCAATGTCGCCATGGACGCCGCACGCATGGCTCTGCGGCTGGGCGCGGAGGAAGTCCATCTCATCTACCGGCGCAGCGAGAAGGAGATGCCCGCCCGCATCGAAGAGGTGCATCACGCGAAGGAGGAGGGCGTGGTGTTCCACACCCTGGAGAACGCCAAGCGCATCCTGGGCGACGGCGACGGGCGCGTCCGTGCCATCGAATGCCTCAAGTATGAGCTTGGCGAGCCTGACGCGAGCGGACGCCGCAGCCCCGTGGCGATAGCCGGCAGCGAGTTCGAGTTCCCGGTGGACACGGTCGTGGTGGCCGTCGGCTCCGGCGCCAACCCTCTGATCGCCGCCACCACGCCGGAAATCGAGGTCGACCGCAAGGGACACGTCCTGGTCGATGAGAAAACGCGCATGACGACCATGCCCGGCGTCTTTGCTGGCGGAGACATCGTCCTTGGCGCCGCCACCGTGATCTTGGCAATGGGCGAAGGCCGCGCCGCCGCAGCGGGGATGAACGAATGGCTGAGCCGTTCCTGATCCGCCCCGCCACCTTGGCGGACGCCGAGCGCATCTTCGCGCTGGTGCATCTCAACCGAGACCAGCTGGTGCCGCGCTCGCTTGGGAACATCGTCGAGAACATCGACCGCTTCTTCGTGGCGTCGGCTGGCGGCGAGATGACCGGCTGCGCCACGTACCAGGTGCATCCGGAGCTGGGCGACGCGCTTGCCGCGACGGTGGAGGTGCAGTCGCTCGTCGTCAAGAGCATGTTTCGGCGGCGCGGCATAGGCAAGGCGCTGGTGGAGGCGGTCATAGCCCGCGTGATGCCGTTCCGCCCCCACGAGATAGTGGCGCTCACGTTCGCGCCGGAATTCTTCAGGTCGTTGGGTTTCGAGGAGATTCCCAAGACGAAGGTGATGCACAAGCTCTATACAGGCTGCATCAACTGCACCAAGCACACCAATCCCTTCACTTGCCCGGAAATCGCCATGCGCAAGGGAGGGGCGAAAAGCGACGAACAATGAAGAGCCGGGCAATCGGGC
>CAMOIK010000125.1 GCA_946615875.1 uncultured Verrucomicrobiota bacterium
AACCTCAACGGCGACTACGTCTCCGACGCGCTCGCCGCCACGGTCGGCGGCATCGGCATCGCCCCCGGCGCGAACATCAACTACCAGACCGGCGTGGCGGTGTTCGAGGCCACCCACGGCACCGCCCCGAAGTATGCGGGCCTCGACAAGGTCAATCCGGGCTCGCTCATCCTCTCCGGCGAGATGATGCTGCGCTACATGGGATGGACGGAGGCCGCGGACAAGATACTCGCCGCCATGGACAAGGTGATCGCCGCCAAGACCGTCACCTACGACTTCGCCCGTCAGATGGAAGGGGCCACCGAGGTCAAGTGCTCCGAGTTCGCCGCCGCCCTCGCCGCCGCCATGTGACATGAAGATCGCGCTGGCAGGCGACGTGGCGCTGGAGCTGCTTGCGCCGTATTTCCGCGCGGCCGGCCACGAGGTGTACGTGCCGGCCGGGTTCGGCGCCTGGCGCCAGGAGATGCTTGACCCTGGTTCGGGTCTCGGGAGATTCCGGCCCGACCTCGTCTTTGACGTGACTGCGCACGACGGCGACCTGGAGCGCGAGGTCGAGGGCTTCCGCGACGAGCGCATGGCCCGCCTCGCCTCCATGCCCTACTCCCTCGCGGGCATACGCGCCATCGTCGAGGAGGCGGAGTTCGCCGCGCTCGCCGCCCCCAAGAAAGTCCTCGCCGTCGATGCCGACAACACGCTGTGGCGCGGCATACTGAGCGAGGACGGGCGGGACGCGCTAGTAGAGTTCCGCGAGTTCCAGGAGGGGTTGAAGGCGCTGCGCGCCGACGGCGTCCTGCTCGTGCTGCTCACGAAGAACGACCCGTGCGAAAGTTTCATGCGCGCCGACATGGCGCTGGCGGATTCCGACTTCGCCGCGCGCCGCATCAGCTGGGCGCCCAAGGCCGGCAATCTCGTCGAGGCCTGCCGCGAACTGAACCTCTCGACCGACAGCGTGGTGTTCGTGGACGACAATCCTTTCGAGCGCGCCCAGATGGCCGCGCATCTCCCGGAGGTGGCGGTGGCGCCGTTCCCCGCAGACATGGCCAGGCCAGCGCAGTTCCTGCGGCGGCTGCGCGGCTACTTCTTCTCGGGCATGGGGTCTACAGCCGAGGACAGGCTGCGCGCCGCGGACTACGCCGCGCGCGCGGCCGCGCCATCTCCCGGCGCGGCGTCGCTTGACGACTATCTCAAGGGGTTGCGTCTGCGGGTCGCGCCCGCGCCGGCCGGCGAACGCGACCTCGACAGGCTCGCGCAGATGGCCGGCAAGACCAACCAGTTCAATGCCACCACGCTGCGGCGCACGCGCGAGGAATTCGCCGCTCTCCTCTCCGACCCGGACAAGCGGGTCTTCACATTCCGCGCAGGCGACAGGTTCGGCGACCAGGGGCTGGTGTGCTATGTCGTCGTGGACGTCCCGGCGAGGCGCGTCACCGATTTCGTGATGTCCTGCCGCGCCATGGGCAGGACGCTGGAGCATTTCGCCTTCGCGCACGTCTGCGACGTGCTCGGCTTCGTCCCGTCGGTCGATTTCGTTCCCACCGCGAAGAACGCGCCGTTCCGGCGGTTCCTCGAAAGCGGCATGTCCGGCAAGACCTACTATGAACGTGTGGATTGAGAACCCGTTCGACAACCTCCCGTCGGAGGGTTTCCGGCCCCAGCGCTTCTGGTTGATGGCGCAGGCCTTCGCCGAAGCCGGGCACCGCGTGACGCTGTGGACGAGCGACTTCAACCATACGACGAAGAAGAAGAGGCGGATTTCGGGTCTCGGGCCTCGGGGTTCGGGTTTCTATGTCGTCATGGTGCCAACGATCCCGTATCGGTCGAACGTGTCGCTGCGCAGGATGTTCAGCCACTGGCGGTATGCGGCGGCATGGGAGCGGATGGCGAGAGGCCTTGCCGCCTCGCGCGGCTGGCCGGACGTCGTGATCGCATCTTCTCCGCCGCTTTCCGCCGGCGCGGCCGCCAGGCGCCTGGCCGCCCGGTGCGGCGCCCGTCTCGTCATCGACGTGATGGACGCCTGGCCGGAGACGTTCGAGCGCGCAGCGCCGCGCTGGGCGCTCGCGCCGCTGCGCCGCCTCGCCCGCCGCAACTACCTCGCCGCAGATCTAGTCACAACCGTAGCGGACGCCTATATCGACCTCGTGCGCTCCTACGGCCGCACCGCCCCGGTCCGTCGCTTCTACCACGGCATCGCGGACGGAGAAGCGCGCGCCGCCGGAGCGGCGCATGGCGGCGTCCGTCTTCTTTACATCGGCAACCTGGGCCGGACATACGACCTTCGGACGGTGGTGGAGGCGATGGCCCTCGTGCCGGACGCCACGCTCGCCGTCGCCGGGAAGGGCGAGCAGGAGGCGATGCTTCGCCGTGCCGCCGCAGAAAATCCGCGCATCTCGTTTCTCGGCTATCTGGGCGAGGAAAAGATGAATGCGCTGCTTGCCGACTGCGACATCGGCATCGTCCCGATGGCGCCGGAAAGCTGCGTCGGCATCCCATACAAGCTGGCGGACTACGCCCGCGCGGGGCTCGCCGTCGTATCGTCGCTCGGCGGGGAGTCCGCGCGGCTCCTCGCCAGATACGGCGCCGGCGAACCCTACCGGGCCGGCGACGCCGCAGATCTGGCGCGCGCCGTTTCCGCCGTCGCCGCAGGACTCGGCGCTCGCCGCGCCGCCGCTCGCGCCCTCGCGGATGCGGAGTTCTCCGCGCGCGCCATCTACCCGGCGTATGTCGCCGAGGTGGAGCGGCTCTGCGCCGCGCATTGAGGCGCCGTGTGCGTCGCGATGCGACACATGACCGCGGAAATATGGTATAATATGCGCGGTGGTATGCACAGACTGCTGGTAGATTCCGCGACGCTAGATGCCGTTCGCGCCGACCTTTCCCGCGAAGGGGCGGCGCATCTGCGCGTTTTGCGGCCCAAGGACGGCGAGGAGTTCGAGCTCTTCGACGGGCGCGGCGCCATGCGCACCTACCGCTGGGACGCGCGCGGCAAGGCGCTTTCCGCCGCAGGCCGTCTGCGCAGGGCGGAGCCGAAGCGCGGCGGCGCGAGCCTGATCCTCTTCGCGTGCGTGACCAAGGGCCAGCGCTGGGACTGGACTTTGCAGAAGGCGACGGAGCTTGGCGTGGATAGAATAGTGCCCGTGGTCTCCGCAAGGACGGTCGTGCGCGTCGCGTTCGACGAGCGCGACGCGAAGCGCGAGCGGTGGCGGCGCATCTGCGAGGAGGCGGCGCGCCAGTCGGACGCGGCGTGGCTGCCGGAAATCTCGGAGCCTGTTGATTTCGGGGCGGCGCTCGCCGAGGCCGCCAAGACCGTCTGTTTCGCCGGTGCGCTGACCACGCCGCCCCCCGAACCGCTGCTGGCGGCGGCGATGCGCGAACTTGCGAAGGGCGGCGCAGACGCGTATTCCGTCTTCGTCGGCCCGGAGGGAGACTTCTCGCCGGAGGAGCTCGCCGCCCTGCTTGCCGTCGCCATCCCCGCGAATTTCGGCCCGACGATACTGCGGGCGGAGACGGCGGCCATCTACGCAGTTTCCGTGCTGGCCGCGGCGATGTCCGCCGCCGCGCCGCAGCCATCTTCAACACCCAAAGAGCACGATCAACCATGAACACAACGAGAAGGCAGTTCCTCTTCGGCGCCGGCGCCGCTGCGCTGGCGATGCCGTCGGTCGGTGCGGAGTTCATGCGCCTGGCGAAGGACAGGCGCTTGAACATCCTCTTCATCATGACGGACGACCACGCCGCGCACGCCATCTCGGCGTACGGCAGCCGCGTGAACAAGACGCCGAACATCGACCGCATGGCGGCGGAGGGCATGATATTCTCCGACGTCATGTGCACGAACCCGATCTGCACGCCGTCGCGCGCCGGCATCCTGACGGGACGCTACAGCCACAGGAACGGCGTGCCGGTTTTCAACTCCATCTCCCCGGAGATAGAGACCGTAGGCGGGTGCATGCGCCGCGCGGGATACTACACCGGCTTCGTTGGCAAGTGGCACTGCGGCGGGCCAGCGTCGATACGCAACGCCGACTGGGACAGGTGGCTGGTCTATGAGAACCAGGGACAGTATTTCGATCCGTGGTTCTGGGCGCCCCGCGAGGACGGCGAGGGCGTGGGCAAGGTGCGCTATCCGGGCGAATACGCGACGGAGAACATCACCAAGGTGACGAAGGCGGTGCTCGACGAGGCGCTGCTCGGCGACAAGCCGTTCTTCGTGATGATGCACCACAAGGCGCCGCACCGCAACTGGCTGCCCAGCGAGAAGTACCGCGCGGCCTTCCGCTCCTTGACGCTCAAGGAGATCCCGCTGCCCCCGACGATCTTCGACAGATACGAGGGGAGGGCCTCGCCCATAAAGACGACGGCTATGACGCTCCTGCGCCACATGAGGCCGGGCCTCGACCTGAAGCTCGCGGAGTTCTTCGCGGAAGGGCGCGTGTTCGAGTTCGAGGGCAGAATCTACCAGGGTCGCCGCGACGAGCAGGGGAGGTTCGTCGATGACTGGCCGGAGGGCATGGACGACCGCGCCAGGATCGCCCTCTCCTACCTGCGATACATGCAGGACTACCTCGCCTGCGTCCAGTCGGTGGACGACTCGGTGGGCGAAATGCTCGAATACCTCAAGGCAAAGGGAGTCGATCGCAACACCCTGGTCATCTACACTTCGGACCAAGGCTTCTTCCTAGGCGACCACGGCCTTTACGACAAGCGCTTCATGATGGAGGAGACTCTGCGCATGCCCTTCATCGCCCGCTGTCCCGCGCTGATCGCGCCAGGCAGCGTGAATCGCGACCTGATCGCGAACATCGACTTCGCCCCCACCTTCATAGACATTGCGCAGGCCCCCCGTCCGGCGGAGATGCAGGGCGAGTCGTTCCTCGACAACATGAAAGGGGCCACACCGCCCGACTGGCGCCAGTCGCTTTATTGCCGCTACTACGTGGAGGGCGGCGAGCATGCCACCGCCGCGTGGTACGGAGTGCGAACGAAGACCGACAAGCTCATCTTCTACTACAAGCGCGGCGAGTGGGAATACTTCGACTTCGCGAGCGACCCGGAAGAACTGCGCAACCGCTATTCGGACCCCGCGTGCGCGGATCGCATAGCCGAATTGAAACGCGTCATCGCCGCGCTTCGCCAGAAGTACGGCGACGACGATCGCTACATCAACTGCACCGAATATTCCCTGTAGCCGGGCGAAGGACGCGCGCGCTGCGCTTCAGCATCGCCTTGGCGTATGGCGCGAGCTCCCCAACTTTGCGGGGGTCGTGCCGCAGCGCAAGGCGCGCGAACGCCTCCGTCAGTTTGCCGCGCATCGCTTCGGACCTGTATTCGTTCAGCGGGAAGGATGCGCCGGCGCCGCCG
>CAMOIK010000126.1 GCA_946615875.1 uncultured Verrucomicrobiota bacterium
AGCGCCCAATCTACGCACCATGCGCGGCACATATGCCAGCCGAGGCCCGCGAGGACTCCGGGGCGGTTCACGTCGCGATCCTGCGCCGTGCGCTGGCGAGCGTAGTCGGCGCCGTCGCACTCAATGCCGGCGACGTAGCCGTCCGGCCGGTCTTGGCGGCGCAGTGCGATATCGATGCGATAGCCTCCGCGCCCGACGCGCCTATCGACCCCGTAGCCCTCCCCGGCGAGGAAGGCGGCCACGGCGTCCGCGAAGGCGTCGCCGCCCTCGCCGCCACCCTTCGCGGCGGCGCGCGGCGCGGATGGCGAGACGGGCGCGGCGGCGGCGTTTTCCGCGCCGACGCGCTCCGCGTATTCGAGGAACGCCTTGAGGTGCGCGGCGCCCACCGCCTTTGTGCGCCCGCCTTCGCCCGCGTCGATCTGCGAGGCGCGGATGGAGGAGAACACGACTATCTGCTCCTTCGCCCTCGTGACCGCGACGTTGAGGCGGCGTTCGCCGCCCGCCAGGTTGAGCGGGCCGAAGTTCATGGTGAAGCGCCCTTCCTCGTCGGGCGCGTAGCCTATGGAAAAGAGTATCACGTCGCTCTCGTCGCCCTGCACGTTCTCCAGGTTCTTCACGAAGTACGCTCCCTCGCCATCCTCCGGCAGCAACCGCTCCAGTTCTGGGTCGGCGGCGCGGCGCTCCTCCAGCATCGTCCTGATCAACTTCTGCTGCGGCATGGAGAACGTGACGATGCCGATGGAGCGGCGGCGGGCGCCGCCGCCGCGCACCTTCTCGCAGACGTAATCGACCAGCGCCCTGGCCTCCGGCTCGTTCACGCGGATTTTCCCGCCGGTCCGCGCGAAGCATCCGCCGGGCACGAACTTGAATTTGACGCCGAGCGAGGGCGAGAACGAGGCGGCGGGGAAGGTGCACAGGCGGTTTGAGTAGTAGTGCTCGTTGCTGAACGCTATCAGCGACTCGTGGCGGCTGCGGTAGTGCCAGTCGAGCCGGGCGGAATACACTCCGGCGGCGAGGCACTCGTCCAGGATGCTCTCCTGGTCGGCCGCCACCTCCTCTTCCTCGTCCTCTTCGCCGTCGCCCTCGCCCTTCTGGAAGAAGCTCGTCGGCGGCATCTGGCGGGGATCGCCCACGACTATCGCCTGCTTGCCGCGCGCCAGCGCGCTTATCGCGTCCCAGACGGGGATCTGCGAGGCTTCGTCGAACACCACCAGGTCGAAAGGCGGCGACTCCAGCGGCAGATACTGCGCGACGGAAAGCGGGCTCATCAGGAAGCATGGCTTGAGCGCCGGGAGGATCGTGCGCGACTCCGCGATGAACTGGCGCACCGCCTTGCGCCGCGTCTTCTTGCCGCATTCGCGCCTGACCATGCCGAGTTCGGCGTCGGCGTCGCGGGAGGCGCCGGCGCGATGCGGCAGCGAAGCGGCGAGGCGCGCGACGACGGCGAGGCGGGCGAGGCCGGTGCATTTGGCGTCCAGCTCGCGGAAACGCGCCACCCTCTCGTCCTGGCCCAGACCCGAAAACTCCGCCAGTTCCGGCGAATGCGAAAGTATCGCCGAAAGCATCTTGGCGGCGTATGCGGCGTCGAACGCGCGAACGGCGTCCGCGCAGTCGGCGCCACGCTCCGCGATGAAAACGGCGAACGCGCCCGCGCCCAGCGCCGCCGCGCGCCCGGCCGCCTTGCGCCAGCGCATCACGTTGCGGAGTTCGCCGACGCGATCGGCCAGCCGTTCGCAGGAAAGCGCGAGCTCGCCCAGCGACATCGCGCCGACGTCGTCGGCGGTGAAGCGCGCGTATTCGCCGAGAGCCGCCTCGAACGCCGCCCTCTTCACGTCGGCCGACGCCGCGGCCTCGCGCACGCCCTCCGGCGCCTCCGCCGTCTCGTCGATGCCGCAGCCGGCCTTTTCGCGGAAGGCGCGTTCGAGCGCCACCAGTTCGCGCATCACCGGCAAGTCGCGCACGAGGCTTGCGGCGTCGGGGCGCGAGGCGCCAGGACGGACGAAACCCGACATCTCGCGGGCGATGGCGCGGCCGCCGAAAAAGCGCAGCGGCCAAACGCGGCGAGAGTTCGCTTCAAGACGGCCCGCAAGAGAATCCAGATCCAGCTCCGCAAGTCTGTCCAGACGGTAGGAGCGAAGCCCCTCGGCGAGCGCGGCATGGCGCTCGCGCATTTCGAGAAGCTCCTTCAGCAGTCCGGGCGTGTTCCGGCCTGACGCGTCGAAGAAGCGCCTGCTCGCCTTCCCGGACGCCTTCAACGCGCCAAGCACCGCGCCGAGCGCACAGCCGCCGCCGACGGCATCGCCGACGCGCATCGCGTCGCCGCGCACGGATATGCCGAGCGGCGGCAGCACGCCATCCAGCGCCGCCGCCAACGCGCGCGCCGCCGCCGACAGCGAACGCGCCGCCGCCGCCAGAGCGCTTTCGAGATCCGGCGACCAGGCGTCGGCCTTCAAGCCAGGCGTGGCGGCGAGCGCGTCCGCGGAGACTTCGCGATATGCGTTCTGCAGATCGCGGACCGCCTGGCGGGCGGCGAGATAGTCGTCCCGCTCCTGCGTCAGGCAGTCGGCGTCGATCAGCCCGGGGCGCGCTTCCCCGCCGTCGCGTATGGCCGCGGCGAAGCAGTCGTAGGCGGTCAGGCCGTTGGGATGGACGCTGTGCAGGGCCTTCACGTAGGCGTCAAGCTCGGCGCGGCATCGCATCAGGTCGGCAAGGGCGCGGTCTCGCTCGGCCGGCTCGGACGCCTCAGGCACGTCCAGCGCCTCCTTTATCTGCGCGTAGAACCTGGCCTTCTCGGTCTTGTTGGAATGCAGCTCCAGGCAGAACGGCGCCAGCCCCGCGCGGTCGAGGCGAGTCTTCACCACGTCGAGCGCCGCCTTCTTCTCGGATACGAACAGGACTCTGCGGCCCTTGGCCAGATTGTGCGCGATGATGTTCGTGATCGTCTGCGACTTGCCGGTGCCGGGCGGCCCGTGCAGCACGAACGTCTTGCCCGCCTCGGAATACAGCACCGCCGCGAGCTGCGAAGAATCGCAGCCGACAGGGCAGAAGAGATCGCCAGGCTCAGCGTGGCGCGCCACTTCATCGACAGGGAAGACTTCCACGCCGTCGTCGAAGTTCCCTCCGCCAGCAGCCAGATGGTTCACGAGGCGGTTGCGGCGCAGCTCTCCGGACTTGGCGGTCAGCTCACGCCACATCACGAACTTGCCGAACGAGAAGCAGCCGAGCGCGGCTTCCTCCATGACGCCCCACCCCTCGCGGCCCTTCACGCTCTCGCGGAAGGCGCCAAGCACGCGCGCCACGTCCACGCCGGACGCGTCCGCAGGCAGGGCCTCCAGTCCGTCCGGGACGATGCCGAACTGCGACCGCAGGAACTCCAGCAGCGTCGTGTTCACCGTCGTCTCTTCGTCCAGGCGGCGGAGCTTCACGCCGTCCGCCATCGATGAGCGCTGCAGCCCGACGGGCATTAGCAGGATCGGCGCGCGGTATGCCTTGCGGTTCGCGCCGCAGCCCGCCTCCATCCACTGGAGCTCGCCAATCGCCAGGAAGAGCGTGTTCGCCCCTGTCTCCTCCTGCCCGGTTCGCGCATCGTGCATCAGGTCGGAAAGACGGCGGCCCAGCTCGCGCGGCGACAGCGCCGCGCAGAGGCGGTTCGCCGCGAGCTCCGCTTCCGCCGCGCCGCGGCAGTCTGCCGTCGCCATGCGCCCCGCCGCGAGGTCGGCGAGAGCCTGTTCGCCGAGCGTCTCGGCGATAGATCGGATGGCCACCGGGCGGTTGGCCGCCAGCGCGTCCTCCAGCGCGGCCACGTCCGGCGGCACGAGACGAATCGTCTGGCGGGACGAACGCGGCATGTTGAGGAGGCGGTTGCGCGCGGAAAAGTCCAGCAGCTTCTGCCCCCAGCGCTCGATGCGCAGGCTCGCGCGCCGCTCCATGTCGCCGGCGCCGACGCCCGCCCCGGTCTCTTCACTCTGCTTGTGCATCGCGCCGCGCTCTGTGGTTTCGTCGTTTTCCATTGTCTCTGCCGCCTTCCAGTGTAGCCTTGCTATTATACCATAATTTTCACGCCGCGCGGCCAGGGCGAAAAAAGGCGGCTTTGGGAAAGAGAGGTGGAACCCAAAGCCGCCGCGTCCCATACGGACGCCAAATCGAAAATTTCCTATCGCCGTTCCTTCCGGCGCGAAGCGGAATGTCGCTTTATCTCAGCCTCTTGCCTCCTGCCTTCTATCTCTCGCCTCTTCCCTTTTACCTTTCCACTTCCACGCGGTAGAAGCCTTTGGCGCCTTCGATGCGCTCGCTGCTGGTCCAGACCGTCACACCGGCATCGCGGTCGATGGCGGTAGTGCCGGCGACGGGCGTCTCCTCGCCGCCAAGCGTCTTCATGCGATAGACGGGATAGAGCTTGTCGCGCGCGGCGTCGGCGAGGTCTTCGCGCACTCCGTTGAAGGAAATCCGCAGCCGCCCTTCATCGTCGAAGCGGATGTCCGTCACGTTGAACGGCTCGTCGGTCTCGGGGTCGAGGCCGGCCACATACACGTCGCCGACCGTGTAGCCCAGCGCGCGGCGGCGCCCGGACGGGAACGGCGCACTGGGCACCTTGGCGAAGCCGTGCGCCTCCAGCCACGCGACAGGCACCCCGTCGATCTCCGCCATGCTCTCGGCGTATTCGGGCTCGTAGCCCACAGACGTCTTGATCACGTCGTCGATGCGGACGGTGCCGCGAACTTCCAGACCGCTTATGCGCACGGGCGACGATGCGCCGGCGGCCTGCGCCGCCGCGCCCACGCGGTGCCACGCGCCGCCCTTCTCGCCGGCCGCATACGGCGAATGCAGACCGAGCGCCGTCTCGCAGGTGCGGCCGTTCACGCCCACGAGCGCGAACGTCTCGCCGGCGTCGTTCGTCGCAAGCTCGAAACTCATCCTCAGCCACTGCCCGTTCTCGTAGGTGGCGTCGTCAAGCCGCACCCACTCGCGCTCGCCGCTCGCATTGCGGCACAGCAGCTTCAGCGCCCCGGCGGAATCGCAGCAGACGGCCAGCAGCGCCGCCTCGTCGATCTCGTCGCTCTCGTCCGCCGAGCGGCGCCGCACCGTCACCATCATCTCCAGCCTGTCGCTCCCGTTCGTGGTGCACGCGAATTCCCGCCGGACGCCCGTATCGACATCCAGCACCTGCGCGTGCGCATCCCGTGGCATCGGCCACCCGGCGGGCGACGGCGCCGCATACGCCGCCGCCACCACTTCGCCGCTGCCGCTCCACGCGCCGACGCCGCCCTCCTCCACAAGCGCACCGACCTTGTACGTCTCGAACCCGTCCGCCTCGTCGATCG
>CAMOIK010000127.1 GCA_946615875.1 uncultured Verrucomicrobiota bacterium
AGCGCGCTCGTCAGGTGCGGCAGGAAGTAGAGGAAGCGGAAGAGCACCTTGCCGCGCGGAATCTCGCACAGCATCACCGCCAGCACGATCGGCGTGACGAACCCGAGCGCCAGCGTGATGCCGACGTATTCCAGGGTGCGCCCCCACGCCTTCCAGAAGCCGGCGTCGGACGCCACGCGGATGAAGTTGTCTATGCCCACCCAGACGCTTTCGCCCACGATGCGGTAGTCCTGGAACGCCATCACCGCTCCTTTCAAGAGAGGGTAGTAGCTCCACAGCAGCACCGAGCCGACGGCCGGCAGCAGGAACAGCCACGGAGCTGTCGCGGAAGCGAGAGAGGCGCTTTCCCGCCCTGGGTCGCGCTTCCCCTGCGCTGCGCGCCCGCGCGAGCGCCGGAAGGCGAGAAAGGCGCCGAATGCCAGGAACGCGGCGAACGCGCCTATGATCATGCGGGCCATCGGGCGCCTGGCTTCTATCGCCGATTTGTCGGTGTCGAACATCAGTCCTTTGTTGGCATCGACGGTGATCGCGCGCAGGGCGGCGCGGCAGTCGAGCGACGGTCCTGCGTCGGAAAGCAGGATGCCGAGGAAGCGGCGCTGGATCAGGTCGCTGGCGGCCTGCCAGAAGCCCACCCACGGTTCGGTGACGGCGATTATGTCGCCGCGCTCCAACTCCTCGTGCATCCGGCGGATGCCGGGCGGCAGCGCCGCCAGTTCGGCGGCGAAGCCGAGACGCGCGAGGTCGCGCGGGCTGCACCACATCGCCCGTCCCTCCGCCACGCTGCGCCGCACGTCCTCGTCGGCGAGTTCCGGCGAGGCGAGGGCGGCCAGGCACTCGAAGACCTTGTCGCGTTCCTCTTTCGGGCGCCTCCCGGCGGACTCGCTCATGGCGTAGAAATGCCTGTGGGCCTGGAGCACGCGCCGCCCGCCTTCGTCCTTCGCCGGGAAGGGCATTATGCCGATCAGCTCCGGCGGGAAGTTCAGCGTGTCCGTGAGGCGGCGCACCAGATCCTCGCCGCCGAAGACGGCGGCGATCTCGCCGCCGACGAAGAGGTTGCCCACCTCGTCCGCGACCGTCAGAGTGGGCAGGCCGCGCACCACGCCGTCGCGCACGAGCGATTGCAGGAACTCCGCCGCCGCCACGCCGCCATCGGAATCGAAGCAGGCTTCGTAGGCGGTTTGGGAGGCTTGGGTGGCGCGGCTATCGACTTCCTTTATGACGTCGTCGCCCGCCGACTGCACCCACGGCAGGAACCCCCACGGGCGGTTCTCTATCGCGAACGCACGTCTGCCCGGTTTCGTAAGGGCGCGGCACCACGCCGCGAACTCGCTCCACGTGCGCGGCGGCTTTTCGGGGTCGAGACCGGCCTCCCGCACGAAATCCTTGCGATAGACGATCCCGTAGTAGGCAATGCCGGGCGTCGGCAGCGCCCACACGTGGCCGTCGAAGCAGCGCACGCGGTCCCAGAGGTCCTGGGGTTCCGGCGCCTTGTCCAGAAACTCGTCGAGGGGATAGACGAAACCCTGGGCGACGTCGTGTCGGAGGATGTGGAACCACGCCTTGTAGATGTCCGGGGCGGTGCCGCCCGCCAGCGCCAGCATGAACGTGGCGCGACCGCCCGCGCCCGGCAGAAGCAGCCCGCCCCATTTGACAGGCTCGATGGACGGGTCGCGGCGGGCAAGTTCCAGGATGCGGCGCGTCGCCGGCTCCTCCGGCCGGTCGGGATCGTAGCAGAACAGGAACGAGACTTCGTGGCGCTCGGCTGGCGCGTCGGCGGCGTCTGCCGGAGCGATGAGCGGCAGAAGGGCGGATAGGATCAGAGTCGTTCGTTTCATGTCGTGCATCCTTTGGGTCAGAGGCGGTTCAACTCCTTTGCGAGCGCGGAAATCGCCGCGTCCGGCGTGGAGGCGGCGAGGATGGCGACGTGGGCTATCGCGCCGTTGCGGTAGAATACGGCTCGCCGTCCCTTCACGTCGATTTCGTCTATCCCGGCCTTCGCGCAGCGCACGCGCAGCGTGGCGATGCGCACGAAGCGCCGCGCCGCCGGGGGCATCGCGCCGAAGCGGTCTGTCATTTCGTCGGCGAGCGCCTTGACGACGCGCGTATCCGCCGCCTCGGCGAAGCGTTTCAGCAGACTGAGCCTCTGCACGTCCTCCTCTATATAGGAGTAGGGGATGGCGGCGGCGTCCGGCGCGTCGGCCTCCGCGGGGGAAAGGTCGATGAAGTCGAAGTTCAGGCGCACGTCCACCACGTCCTGCACTTTCTCGCCGCGCAAGGCGGCGATCGTGCGCTGGAGCAGCTGGCAGTATAGCGTGAAGCCTATCGCGGCGATGTGGCCAGACTGCTGTGCGCCGAGGAGGTTGCCGGCGCCGCGCAGCTCAAGGTCGCGGACGGCCAGGTTGAAGCCCGCGCCAAGTCCGCCGTGGCGCTGGAGCGCCTTCAGCCGTTCGCGCGCCTCGGCGTCCGTGGCGCCCGATGGCGGCAGCAGCAGGTATGCGTAGCCCTGGCGCGAAGAGCGCCCCACCCGCCCGCGCAGCTGGTAGAGGTCTGCGAGCCCGAACGTGTCGGCGCGGTCTATGAGGATGGTGTTCGCCCTGGGTATGTCGATGCCGGATTCCACGATGGTCGTGGAAAGCAGGATGTCGGAGTTGCCGCGCTCGAAATCCCGCACCTTGGCGGCCAGCTCGGCTGCGTCCATCCGCCCGTGCGCCAGCGTGACGCGCGCGGACGGGCACAGCGCCTTCAGGCGCTTCTCGACCCGCCCGATCGTGTCTATGCGGTTGTGCAGGAAATACACCTGGCCGCCACGCGCCAGCTCGGCCTCCACGGCGTGGCGCACCAGAGAGTCGTCGTCGCGCACGATGCGGGTCTCCACGGCGACGCGCTCGCGCGGCGGCGTGCGCAGCAGCGAGAGGTCCCTGGCGCCGGTCATGGAGAGGTAGAGCGTCCTTGGGATGGGCGTCGCCGAGAGCGTGAGGACGTCCGCCGTCGAGCGCAGGTTCTTCAGCATCTCCTTGTGGCGGACGCCGAAGCGCTGCTCCTCGTCGATTATGATCAGCCCGAGGTCGCGGAACGCCACCTTGCCCGAGAGGAGCGCGTGAGTGCCTATGGCGATGTCGCATACGCCGGTGGCCAGCCGCTTGAACGTGCCCTCGCGCACGGCGGGCGACTGTATGCGCGATACGGCCTCTATGCGGATAGGCGTGCCGTCGAAGCGCGAGGTGAACGTCTCGAAGTGCTGCTCGGCCAGCACCGTGGTCGGTGCGAGCAGCGCCACCTGCCGACCGTTCATGGCCGCGATGAACGCCGCGCGCATCGCCACTTCCGTCTTGCCGTATCCGGCGTCGCCGCAGATCAGGCGGTCCATCGGGCGTGTCGCGGCGAGGTCGCGCTTGACGGCCTCGATCGCCGCCGCCTGGTCGCGCGTCTCCTCGTATGGGAAGGCGGCCTCGAAGGCCGCCAGGCCCTCGCACTCCACGTCGTAGGAGAAGCCCGGCTGCGTCTCGCGCCGCGCCTGCGTCTCCAGCAGGGCGGCGGCCAGGTCGGCGACGGCGGCCTTCGCCTTCTCCCGGTCTTTCTGCCATCTCGTGCCGTCCAGTCGGTGGAGCTTCACCTGCTCGCCCTTGACGCCGACGTAGCGAGTGATGAGGTGGGCGTGGGCGGCGGGGACGTGGAGAAGCGCGCCGCCGTCGTATTCGATCGTAAAGACTTCGCTGCGCTTCCCGTCCACTTGTATTTCCGAAGAGCCGATGAAGCGGCCTACGCCGTGGCCGGAGTGCACCACGTATTCGCCCGGTTCAAGCTCCTCGAAGTCGCTTATCCTCGCGCCGCGCCCGGCGGCGTTGGCGCGGCGCATGTGGAAGCGGCGCTTGGCGAAGACGCGGTCGGCTTTCGTGACGACCACGAGACCGGGAGTCTCGAAGCCGCCGGAAAGATCGTCTAGCCGCGCCACCGCCGCGCCTCGCGCCGCCGCGGCGGACAGATGCTTTTCCAGGCGGGCGCGGGCGGCGTCGAAGAGTTCGGGGTGGTGGGCCTCGCCGGCGCCGAGTTCGGCGAACCCCGGCAGCGGCGACGTCATGAAGCGCTCGCCCGCCACTCCCTGCGGCGCGGGGTCGCCGGTGTATATGGTCCTGAAGCGGCGCGCGTCAGGCAGGACGAGGTCGTATTCGTTGTGCTCCAGCATCAGCACTGCGCTGCCGTCAGGCAGGAGTTCCGCGAAGGTCGAGCTGGACGACGCGGCCCCGGCCCCGGACGGCTCGGTCTTCCCGCACGGCACGACAGGCGCGGCGTGGATGTTGAGGAACGAAACCTGCGTCGCGGCGTCAAAGGCGCGAAGCGACTCCAGCGCCTCGCCGAAGAATTCGGCGCGCACCGGCGAGTCTTCGCCGGGGCTCCAGAAATCGACTATGCCGCCCCGCACCGACCAGTCGCCTTCGCGCTCGACCATCGACGTGCGCGAGTAGCCCATCCCGGACAGCGCGTCGCAGAGCCTGCCGAACGTGAGCGACTCTTCGTCCGCGCGAAGCTCCAGCGTGTTCGCGTCCCGCTCCTCCAGCGGCATCTCCAGCGCGTTCGCGGTGGTCACGATCACCGCGGGATACGGCGAAATCGACCACGCCTTCAGCGCGGCCACCGTCTTGAAGCGCAGTCCCAGCGCCGTCTTGTCGCCGGGGATTTCCGGCGGGAACTCCAGGATGCGCGCCCCCTGCCTCTTTTCGCCGTCGGCCGTCGCCGCCGTGCGCGGCACGAGGCATGAAAGGTCGTCTGCCAGGCGATCGGCGTCTGGCAGACCGGCGGCGACGGCCAGCACCACGCAGTTGCGCAGCTGCGCGAGCGAAAGCGCCATGAACGCGTCCGCCGCGCCCGTCAGCGACGGAATGGCCACCGCCCCCTCGCCTTCTGGCAAGGGGGTCTCGCCCAGAGCCCTGGTGAACGCGCCTATCGCCTCGCTACCTGTCAAAACGCCGCATATTGTATCACATTCTTCGCGGAGAAAGCAAGGTTGAACTTCCTGGAGTTTACCCATTTTTGGCACGGCTCGATAGGCGGGCGAAAAAACGCGGCAACCGCCCGCCGTTTT
>CAMOIK010000128.1 GCA_946615875.1 uncultured Verrucomicrobiota bacterium
TGTTGGCGGATAGCGTCAGGGAGCCGCCCATGGCGTCCGCAGCCTCCCTGGCGACGCAAAGGCCGATGCCGAAGCCGCCTTTGCCCGACTCCAGGACGGTGCGGGCGCGCCAGAAGCGATCGAAGGCTTTCCTGCGCTGAGACGGCGTCATGCCCGGTCCGTCGTCTATCAAGTCGAGGCGGACGCGCCGGCCGTCGCACGACATCTTCGCCCTGACGGCGCCGTAGGGCGCGGCATACTTCAAGTCGTTTCCAAGGACGTTCCAGACGATCTGCACCGTGGCCATCTCGTCTGCGACCACGTCGAAGGCGTCGCCGGACTCCTCGAGCGGCACGTCGGCGCCGTCGAAAGCGTCGCGGAAGTCTGCGGCGAAGAGGGCGTAAGCCTCCGCGTACGCCTTGCGGAGGTCGAAGACGTCCTTTTTGTATCTGCGGCGGCCTCCGAGGCGCATGAATTCCGTGATGTTCCTGACGATCCGCAGCAGCCGTTCGTTGAGTATCCTGGCCTCGTCGTCGCGGTTCCCGATCATGAAGCGCATTCCGACGAGAGGCGTGGTGAGGTCGTGCGCGGTGGCGGCGAGGAAATCCTCGCGGCTCTTCGCGTATGCTACGAGGCTGTGGATGTTCAGCGCCGCCGTGGCGAGGACGGAGACAAGCAGCAGCGGCCCGAATATCCAGAAGATGCCCCGGAAGTCCGTCTCGCGGATGTCGGTGGCCTTGGCGTAAACCATGCTGCCGTCGCGCACCCACACGATGCGCTCGCCGTCGGCGTCCTTCCAGCCCCACATCCTGTCCTTGCGCTTCGGCCCCTTGCAGTCCCAGTCCTTCCATGTCATGTCGGCGGGGAAGAGCGCGCGCCAGCGCTCGTCGCCCTCTACCACGCCGCGGTCGTATTCCCACGCGAACGTGCGGTCCTGCTTCGCCACCTTCAGCTCCTCCGCCGCCCGCTTGGCCTCGCCGAACGCCCACTGGCGCTCGCGCTCGGCCAGGCGCGGCACGGAATGGACGAGGAAGAACACGCTGAGCGACAGCAGCGCGGCGAGCGGCAGCGAAAGGAGGATGCAGTGGCGCGCTATGCGTGCGCCGGTCATGGCGCCAGCAGGCGCCCGGCCATGGCGAACTCGGCGGAAAGGTCAATCTTGCGGCGTCCGTCGATGTAGCCTTCGCGGCGCAAGGAGTCTATGAAACGGCGGAACTTGTGCGGACCCGGCGCCAGGTTGTCCATCACTCTCACCTCGGCGGCGCCGAACGAACACGCCTCGGAAATCATGCCCGTGGACTCCGCCGTGACGTAAAGGCGGTCGGCGAGCATCACGAACGCGGGGATGGGGTTGAAGCGGTCCCTGGAGTAGATGAGCTTGTAGTCGAACGGGAAGGAGTCCACCACGGCCTCGACGTCCGGCGGAGTGCGGCGCGACGTCGTCACCCAGCGATCGCAGTCCGCAGTGGCCGCGAACGCTTCCTCGAGCCGCTCGCGCATCCACTGCGCCGTCATCGTGGCGCACTTGTTCGGCCCGCCGATCACGAAGGCAACCGCCGGCCTGGCCTTGGCGCGGGCCTTCGGCATCCTTTCAAGGAAGGCGGCGACGCCGGCGTCGTAGAACGCCTTGTCCGATGCGACCAGATTGGCGGGGATCGGGACGATGTTCGCGCGGCGCGGCGCGTTGTCGAAGCCAGGGGAGAGGATGCAGTCGAAGGCCGCCAGGTCGTAGCCGCGGGGAGTGAGGACCGCCGCGCACTTGGCGCCGAGACGCGACGCCAGCGCCTTCGCCGCGTAGAACGTGCCGGAGCCGGTGCCGATCACGACGCCGCACGGGCGCCCCTCCCGCAAAACGGCGCCGACCTCCGGCGATTCCTTGAACAGGCGCAGCGAATACACGCCGAGGCGCGACAGGACGTAGGAGAAGGACTTGGCCAGGCGCGAACGAAAGGCGACCGGGACGATCTCGGCGTCGCATCCGAGGGCGCGCGCGAACGCCTTCGACTGGTTCTCGTGGCCGGCCTTGCCGTCGGTCAGGACGATTGCGCGTCTCATTGCGCGGCGTCCTTCCTTTCCTCGGCGGGCGCGCCAGCCTCCGGCTTCTGCGGCTCCGGCGCGTCCGGCTTCTTCTTCGGCGGATACAGCATGTCCTTTACGGCCTTGCGCATCTGGCGCTTGGCCACGCCGATCGGCGCCTTGATGGTGCATCCGGCGGCCTTCACGTGGCCGCCGCCGCCGAACTTCGCGGCCAGCGCCGTCGCGTCCCAGTCGCCGCGCGTGCGTATGGAGCAGCGGGTCTCCTTCGTCCTGTCGGGGATCTGGTAGAAGAATAGCGCGATTTCGTTGTGCGCCACGCTGCGCGGGATCTCTATCACGTCCTCCGCGTCGGCCTTGGTGCCGCGCACCTTGCGGAAGTCGTCGCGCAGCAGCGTGACCTCGGCTACGCGGCGGTTCTTCCAGATGTGGAGGCTGCGCCACGCCATGCGCTTGAGCTCCATCGACTTGCGCGGGAACGTGCCGTAGATGATGTCGTTGATGAGCGCGGTGCGCACGCCGTGCTTGAGCAGATCGGCGGCGGTGCGCATCGTCCCCGGCCTGGTGGAGTCGTAGGCGAAGCGGCCGGTGTCCGTGACCATCCCCACCCACAGGGCCTCGGCGCAGGCGCGGTCCAGCGGCCACTCCATCCACTTGGCCAGGCGCCACACCAGCTCGGAGGCGCTGGACGCCGAAGGATCGACGAACTGCGCGTCTCCGAACGTGCCGTCGTTTGTGACGTGGTGGTCGATGCAGATCTTCGGCAGCTTCTCCGCGACGGGACGGATTTCCGGCGGCATCCTGTCGAAGGAAGAACAGTCCACCGCCACGAGGAGGTCGAACTTCTTCCGTTTGAGCTTCCTCACGGGGATTATGTCCCCGGCGCCCTCCAGAAACGAGAGCTTGCCCAGCGCGTTCACGTCGGCGGAGGCGAACGCCTCGTGCCCGGCGGCGGTCAGCAGGCGCGCCATGGAGATCATCGAACCGAGAGAGTCGCCGTCGGGGCTGACGTGCCCGGAGACGAGTATCCGCTTCGCGCCCTCGATCAAGGCGCGGGCCTTCGCGCATTCCGCCTTGTCGAGAGCGCTCAAATCCTCTCCTCGCCGCCCCGGAAGTGGACGTTCAGCGCGTGGAGAGGCGCGAGCAGCTGGCCGAGCGGCGTCCCCTGCGTCATGATCGTAAAGGCGTTCACGTCCTTCGGGAAGCACTTGCCGCCGTAGCCGAAGCGGCCGTCCGGCCCCGGGACGCGCGTGTGGGTGTCGTTGATGTAGCCGGAAAGCAGCATGCCGGAGTGGACGCGCATCCAGTCCGCCCCCATCTTCTTGCAGTAGTCGTAAACGGCGTTGAAGTAGGTCACCTTGTAGGCGCCGAAGACGTTGTGGGCGTATTTCGTGATCTCCGCCTCCAGCGAGGTCATGCGGATGAAGCGCTTGCCCTTGAAGATGCGCGAGAGCAGATCGACCTCCGCCGTGAACACCATCGGCTGCGTCTCGAAATCCTCGATGTAGGTGCGCTCGGTGAGGAACTCCGGCATGAAGTGCACCTGGTGGCCCGTCTCGCGGCTGAGGCGCTCGCTCGTCCCGGGCAGGATCGTTGTGCGCACGAAGACCGGCTTCTGCGGCAGCGCGCAGATCAGCGACTTCATCAGCGTCAGATCCTGCGAGCCATCCTCTTCCGTCGGCACGTGTATCTGGAGAAAATACACGTCCGCGCCGGAGATGTCGTCGTTCATCCCCTTCGGCGGGTCGCTCACGACCACGTTCACGGCCGGATTGTTCTTCTCCAGCCAGACCTTGAGCGCGCTGCCTATGAAACCGCACCCGATGATGCCTACCGTTATGCTCTCGTCCATGACGCCGCTATTATACCATATTTTCCCGTCGGCGGTCAAAGGCCGCATCCCCGCCTTGGCGGGGTCAGCGCACCACGAAATTGACCATGCGCTTCGGCACCGCCACGACCTTGACGATGGTCTTGCCCGCGAGGAACTTCGCGACGTCGGCGTTCGCCTTCGCCGCCGCCTCCATGTCGGCCGGCGTGGCGGCGACGGGCACGCGGATGCGTCCGCGCAGCTTGCCGAGCACCTGCACGGGTATCTCGATCTCGTCCTCCACGAGGGCGGCGGGGTCGTATCCGGGCCACGGCTCGTAGGCCAGGGTGCCGTCGTGGCCGAGGAACTGCCACAGCTCCTCGCCGAGGTGCGGGGCGAACGGCGCCATGCACAGGACGAACTTCTCCAGCATCTCGCGCGGCAGAGAACCGCCAGAGGCCTTCAACTCGTCCTCCGCCTCGTTCACGAACACCATCATGGCGGAGATGGCGGTGTTGAAGGCGAGCGCCTCCAGGTCGTCGCCGACCTTCTTGACCGTGCCCGCCAGGGTCTTGGCCTCCGCCTTCGTCATGGCGCGGGGGGAGATTTCGCACTCGGTGACGAGGCGATTGACGCGCTTGAGGAAGTTGTGGACGCCGCGCACGCCGTTCGTCTGCCACGGCTTGACGACCTGCAGCGGCCCCATGAACATCTCGTATAGGCGCAGGGAGTCCGCGCCGAAGTCGCGTATCACGTCGTCGGGGTTGATGACGTTCTTCAGCGACTTGGACATCTTGGCGGGATATTCGGTCAGCGGCTCCATCTCGCCGCCCTCCTCCGCGCCCCACGGCTTGCCGTCGCGCCATTCTATCTTGTCCATGGGCACGAGCACGCCGCGCGGCGTCTTGTAGGCCATCCCGAGTATCATGCCCTGGTTTACGAGGCGCTGGAACGGTTCCGGCGTGGGGACGAGGCCGAGGTCGAAGAGCACCTTGTGCCAGAAACGCGCATAGAGCAGGTGGAGGACGGCGTGCTCCGCGCCGCCGACGTAGAGATCGACCGGCAGCCATTCCTTGAGCAGTTCCGGGTCGGCGAAGGCCTTGTCGTTGTGCGGGTCGATGTAGCGCAGGTAGTACCAGCACGAGCCGGCCCACTGCGGCATGGTGTTGGTCTCGCGCACGCCCTTCATGCCCGTCGCGGGATCCACCACGTTCACCCAGTCCGTCGCCTTGGCGAGCGGCGGCT
>CAMOIK010000129.1 GCA_946615875.1 uncultured Verrucomicrobiota bacterium
TCTTCTTGCGGGCGTCGTCCACGGAAAGGCCGGTGAGGAAGCCGGAAGAGACCATCACGCCCGTCGCGATGTCCGTGAACGCCGCGTCGCCCGTGTACGGCACGGGGTCTGGCGAAGCGTTCTTCGCCTCTTCGCTGCCTGCGCCCGCCACGACCTGGACGATCGGCAGGCCGAACACCTTGGCGAAATCGAAGTCGCGCTCGTCGTGCGCCGGGACGGCCATGATGGCCCCGGTGCCGTAGGAGGCGAGCACGTAGTCGGAGATGAAGACGGGAAGCGGCGGGTTCGCGCGCACGGGATTGATCGCCGCCACGCCCATCAGCCTTACACCCGTCTTCTCTTTGTTCAGCTCCGTGCGCTCCAGGTCGCTCTTCGAGGCGGCCTTCCTCTGGTATGCCTTCACTTCGTCGGCGTTGGCCACCAACCCCTTCTCAAGCCATTTCGCGACGAGCGGATGCTCCGGGCTCATCACCATGTATGTCGCGCCGAAGAGCGTGTCGCAGCGCGTCGTGTAAACAGTGACCACGTCTTCGCCGCCGGGGCCTAGATCGATCGTGAAATCGACGAGCGCGCCCGTGGATTTGCCGATCCAGTTGCGCTGCATCTCCTTGACGCCCTCCGGCCAGTCCAGCGTGTCGAGGTCGGCCAGGAGGCGTTCGGCGTATTCGGTGATCTTCAGCATCCACTGGCGCATCGGCCGCCTGACCACCGGGTGGTTGCCGCGCTCGCTCCTGCCGTCGATGACCTCCTCGTTGGCGAGGACGGTGCCAAGCGCCGGGCACCAATTGACCGGCACTTCGGCCACATACGCCAATCCCTTCTTGTAGAGCTGCTCGAATATCCACTGCGTCCACTTGTAGTATTTCGGATCGGTCGTATTGACCTCGCGGTCCCAGTCGTAGGAAAACCCGAGCGCGCGGATCTGTTCGCGGAAGCGGTTTATGTTCTTCGTCGTGGTGATTTCCGGGTGCGTCCCCGTCTCGATCGCATACTGCTCGGCAGGCAGGCCGAATGCGTCCCAGCCCATCGGGTGCAGCACGTTGAAGCCTTTCATCCTCTTGTAGCGGCAGAGGATGTCCGTGGCCGTGTAGCCTTCGGGATGCCCCACGTGCAGTCCCGCCCCGGAGGGATACGGGAACATGTCGAGGCAGTAGAATTTCGGCGCCTGGCCCTTGGCGTCCTTGGTCTTGAACGTCTTGTGGCCCAGCCAGTACTTCTGCCACTTCTTCTCTATCGCTGTGAAGTTGTATTCCATGGTTCTCAAGCCTTGCTATTGAATGGGTCGAGAAAGACCCGCCGTTCTAGATGCGCTCCTGTTTCTTCCCGGGCGGCGCGGCCGCCTCTCGTCGGCCAGACACGGCCCGCCAGGCGCCGGTCGCCAGACGCCGGACGCCGTCCGCAAGACGCCTGGCGCCGTCCGCCAGGCGTCCATCCCTTCAGCTGCCGCCCTTGAGATGCTCGGCGTGATCGGCGATCGCCTTGGCCACCAGGCCGGTGACGTCGTTCGTGGACGCCACCACGGCGGAGCGGACGGCGTGGAATATCGCCTTGTGGGTGGAGTTGCCGTGCGTTATAATCACAGTGCCCGGCACGCCCAGAAGAGGCGCCCCGCCATACACCTCGGGGTCCATCTGGTTTTTCAGCGCGTTGAACGCCGGCTTCAGCATCAGCGCACACAGCTTGCGGAAAAGAGTCTTCTTCAGTTCCGCCTTCAGCCAGCCGCTGATTGCGTGCGCCACCGACTCGACCGTCTTCAGCACCACGTTCCCCACGAAGCCGTCGCACACGGCGACGTCAAGCTGGCCGCCGCAGATGTCGTGGCCCTCGACGTTGCCTATGAAGTTCAAGCCGCGCACCTTCTTGATCTCTGGGTTCGTCTCGTGGATCAGCTCGTTGCCCTTGCAGTCCTCGGTGCCGATCGAAATCAGCCCCACGGCCGGCTTGTCGCGGTGCAGCACCGTCCGGGAATAGACGTCGCCCATGATCGCGAACTGCACCAGCCACTCTGGATGGCAGTCCATGTTCGCCCCGGCATCCAGCAGCAGCAACGGCCTGCTGGGCGTGTTGGTGGGCAGCACCATGGCGATCGCCGGTCTCTTCACGCCGGGGATGCGGCCTAGATTGAGAATTGCGCTCGTCGCCACCGCGCCGGAGTTCCCGGCCGACACGAAAGCGTCCGCCCTTCCCTCTTTGACGAGACGCATCGCCACGTTGATCGAGCAGTCCTTCTTCTTGCGAACGGCTTCGACGGGGATGTCGCCCATCTCGACCTGGTCTGGCGCGTGGACGATCTCCAGCCGCCCGGTCTCGATCGCGCGCTGGGCCAGCTGTTTGCGGTCTTTGGAAAAGCGCTCGATCTCCTTCTGGATCGCCGCCATCTGGCCGACGAGGAGGATCTTCACGCCCTCGAAGCCGCAGGCGGCCTCCACCGCCCCCACGACAATCTGCTTGGGGGCATAGTCGCCCCCCATCGCATCAAGAGCAATGCGAGTCATGGCAGTTCGAAGTTCGCGGTCTGCTGTCTGCGGCTCGCAGTCTCACGACCGGAGATTTTGCAGCCCCAATGCAAAACGGGACTGCAAACGGCGAGCCACAAACCGCAGCCCGATCATTACGCTTCCGCTACCGCCACGACCTTGCGACCGTTGTACATGCCGCACTTCGGGCACGCGCGGTGCGAACGCTTGGCCGCTCCGCATTCGGGGCAAACGCTCACTGACGCGAGAATCGGCTTCTCGAGCTGACCGACGCGCTGACGCTTGCGCATTTTCGACTTCTTGTTCTTGGGACTTGCCATTTCTTTGGCTCCTTTCTATGAGAGGTTGAGGGGTTTGAAGAATGCCGCCGCGCCGCGTTCGCTACTTGCTCGCCAGCCCGGTCAGCGCATCCCAGACAGATTCCTTCACGCCGTCCGCCATCGCCCCGACGGGCGTGCTTTCCTTGCCTTCGGCATTGCCGCCGCCCGCGGCGCCCGCCAGCCCTGCGCAATTCTCGTCGCAGAGCGGATAGTTGGGCAATTCGAGCAGGATCGCCTCGCGTATCTCGTCGGTCAGGTCGATTTCGTCGGCATTGCCGTCGAGTTCCACGCTCGTGGTGAAGTCCTCGCACTTGATTGTCGTGTCGAAATCCCTTCCGCAACGGCTGCATACCAGGTCGAAGTCCTGTTCCGCCCTGCCGCGCACCAGCAACTCCGAACCGATCACTTGCGCGTTCAGACTGTAGCGGATGCCGCCGAACGGGTGCACGAGGTCTTCGGCGATGTCGATCGCATCGACTTCACCCTCTATATCCTCGCCTCCCGGCTTCAGCCTGGCGACATCTATTGTCAGTCTTTCTTGCACAAGGGCGCATATTATACCATATTCTTCAGCAGAGGGTCAAGTGGGCGCGGCCGATCCGCCACGACGCGCGGTTCGTTGCGACCGTGCCGGCGAAAAGGCGCACCAGCCATGCGACGTCGCGTCGCGGAGTGGCGGAACGCCGGCCGTCTTTTGACGACCTGGACGCCTATATATTCACTCGGCCCTGTCCATATATTCAACTTTCCCGCCGTATCTGCGGACTGTCTTGAAGCTACGGGGCGCGTCACTCGTCGGCCTCTTCCCGTCTGAGCCGCCTGTATTCTCTCATCGAAATCCCGGTGGATTTCTTGAACAGGACCGCCAGGTGGCTTTCGCGGGCGAACGCGCACCGTTCGGAGATTTCCCCTATGGAAAGGTTGCTCTGTTCAAGCAAAGTTTTCACGCGCTCAAGGCGGGTCTGCATTATCGCATCGTGTATCGACATGCCGAGATGCCGCCGGAAGCAAACCTCCGCATACCGGCGCGAACACCCTGCGGCCGCGACCGCGTCGGCGACGCCTATGCGCTTCTCCGCCGCGTTGGAACGGATGAATCTGATCGCGCGCGCCAGCACGGGGTCGCGCATCGCGTCATAGCCTGTCGATTCGCGCGTGACGACCGAAAGCGGCGCCATGGACACGGTTCGCTGCCTTATGGCGCGACCGTGCATAAGGTCGTCGAGCATCGTGGCCGCCATCTGCCCGCGCCTGAAACCGCCCGTGCGGATGCTTGAAAGCGTCGGCACCGAAGACTCGCAGATGATCGGGTCGTTGTCCACGCCGAGGACGGCGATTTCTTCGGGGACGGATATCCCGGCCTCGGCGCAGGCGTCCAGCACGAGACGGGCGCGGTTGTCCATTGCCGCGAATATGGCCGCGGGCTTTTCGAGGCCGCCGAGGAAGCGCATCATCCTCGGCCGCTCCGCCGCCCAGCTGCGGCGTTCCCGCGCAGAGAAAGTGTCGTATATGGTGCAGCCGAAGCCGCGTTTCGCGAGCGTATCGGCGAATCCCGCACGCCTGTCCGCAGACCAATACAGGCCGAGCGTTTCGCCCACATACACAAACGACTTGTATCCGCGGTCGAGGTAGTATTCGGCCGCCAATGCGCCGACGTCGTATGAGTTCATCTTCACGTATGGCGCGTCAGCCAGCGGATTTCCGCGCGCCAGCTGCTGCGGCCACGGCTCTATGAGGACGACCGGGACGTTCGCGGCCGCGACGGCTTTCGCATCGCCGCGAGAAAGATTGTGCGCTATTATCCCGTCGAAGCCCAGAAGCCCTGGCTGGATCGCCTGCTCGCTGTCGCGGCCCTCCAGCAGCATGCACCGCCACGGTCCGTGCCTGCGCGCGTAGTCCAGTATTCCGCGAACGCAGGTGCGCCCGCCCTTCAGGTTGATCGATGCGAATATCGCTATCTTCGGGTGTCGGTTCTCCACGTGCTCCATGCCGGTATTATACCATAAACGCGCTCCTTGGGGGAAGGGCGCGCGTGCGTAAAGCGGAAAAAAGTTTTTCGCAAACAGTGGTGGTATTCCCGCCTCCTATCGTCTATAATATGGCGCAGACAACAAACCTCAACAGGAGAGACGCCATATGAAATCAGTTCTTCGCTGTATCTTTTCGGCAGTCGCGGCATCCGCCGCTTTGTTCTCCGCCGTGGCCGACGGCGGCGAAACGTGGTCTTCGCGTCCGCCGCTGCAGGATACTTACATCGGCTCCTCGG
>CAMOIK010000130.1 GCA_946615875.1 uncultured Verrucomicrobiota bacterium
GCATCAAGTGCGGCCAGTGCGAGGCGAACTGCAAGTTCGGCGCAATCAGCCACGGCTAAGGAAAGGAGTTTACTACAATGGAAACCGAAATGATCACCCTTGAGATCAACGGCAAGTCCGTCACGGTCCCGAAGGGCACCAACATTCTCAACGCGGCGAAGGCCGCCCACATCAAGATCCCGACGCTCTGCTACCACCCCGACCTCAAGGCCGGCGCGAGCTGCGGCATCTGCGTAGTCCGCCAGCTCGTGCCCAGTCGCACCGAGCCCGGCAAGTTCGTGCCGTCGCCGAAGCTCCTTCGCGCCTGCTGCACGGAGGCCACGCCCGGGATGAAGATCCTCACGCACGACCCGGACATCGTCCAGGTCCGCCGCACGGTTCTCGAGCTCATTCTCGCCAACCATCCGCAGGACTGTCTGCAGTGCCCGCGCTCCGGCTCGTGCGAACTCCAGGCCATCGCCGCCGACTTCGGCATCCGCGACCTGCCGTTCCCCCGCGAGGTGATCCACCGCGACGTCGACAACTCCACGCCCTCCATCGTCCTAAATTCCGACAAGTGCATCAAGTGCGGACGCTGCGCCGAGGTCTGCCAGCAGATGCAGAACGTCTGGGCTCTCGAGTTCATCGGGCGCGGCGAGAAGACGGTCATGGCCCCGGCGGCGGGCGTCAAGCTCGCCGAGTCGCCGTGCATCAAGTGCGGCCAGTGCTCCGCGCACTGCCCGGTCGGCGCGATCTACGAGAACGACGAGACGGCCAAGGTCTGGGCCGCGCTCCGCGATCCCGAGAAGGTCTGCCTCGTGCAGATCGCCCCGGCCGTCCGCGTCGCGCTCGGCGAGGCGTTCGGCATGAAGCCCGGCGCGCTCACCACCGGCAAGATCTACGCCGCGCTCAGGATGCTCGGGTTCGACAAGGTGTTCGACACGAACTTCTCCGCCGACGTCACGATCATGGAGGAGGGCACCGAGTTCATCAAGCGCTTCACCGAGGGCGGAACGCTCCCGCTCCTCACCAGCTGCTGCCCCGCGTGGACCGACTGGATGGAGAAGTACGCTCCCGACTTCACCGAGAACTTCTCGACCGCGAAGTCGCCGCAGCAGATGCTCTCCGCGCTCGCCAAGTCCTACTGGCCGAAGGTGAACAACGTCGATCCCGCCAAGGTTCACGTCACGTCCATCATGCCCTGCACGGCCAAGAAGCATGAAATCATCCGCGACGAGCATATGAATTCGACCGGCTTCCAGGATACCGACGTCGTGCTCACGACGCGCGAGCTGGCCCGCATGATCAAGGCCGCAGGCATTGATTTCGCGTCGCTGCCCGAAGAGCCGGCGGACAAGCTCCTCGGCACCTACACGGGCGCCGGCACGATCTTCGGCGTCACCGGCGGCGTGA
The DNA here is from genome assembly GCA_946615875.1 of uncultured Verrucomicrobiota bacterium. Classification (GTDB taxonomy): domain Bacteria; phylum Verrucomicrobiota; class Kiritimatiellia; order RFP12; family UBA1067; genus UBA1067. Next base: position 1,393 of record CAMOIK010000130.1, read on the forward strand.
TGGAGGCGGCCCTCCGCACGGCCTACTGCCTGATCACAGGCGAGGCGCAGCCGCCGAGCATCGATTTCAAGGAAGTGCGCGGCATGGACGGCGTGAAGACGGCCACGATCGACATCAAGGGCACGAAGGTGAACATCGCCGTCGCGCACCAGATGGGCAACGTCGAGAAGGTGCTGAACGAGATCCGCGAAGACCGCAGGAACGGCGTCAAGCCGCGCTACGACTTCATCGAGGTCATGGCCTGCCGCGGCGGCTGCATCGGCGGCGGCGGCCAGCCCTGCCTCGCCACGGACGAAGTCCGCGCGCAGCGCACCGCCGGCATCTACACGGACGACGAGAAATCGACGCTGCGCATGTCGCACCTCAACCCCGAGGTCAAGGCGCTCTACGACAACTTCCTCGACGGCAAGACCGGGGCGCAGGGCGGCGAGAAGGCACACCACCTCCTCCACACCCAGTACAAGAAGCTGGACGTCTATCAGTTCGACAAGTAATCCGGCTTTGCATCCGGAAAAACGCGCGAGGGCGGCGATGGAACCGTCCCCGCGCGTTTTCTTTCAGAAACGAGACGCCGCGGATCCAGGAGGCGGGGAGCAGGGCGGGCGGCTCCGGCTTCCCGCCTCATTTCGCCGGGCTTGGAGGGGGCGGCCGGGCGGGAATGGCGCCGCGGCGGCCTACGGGAGCAGCAGGATGGACTTGGATTTGTCGAAATCCTGGTTGGAGAGCGACGATATGTCGATTATGGTGTTGATCACGTCCTCCAGGTTGTAGGCGTCCTTGACATGGCGCTGGCGGACGTCTGGGCGGACGCGGTCGAAATCGCGGCTCGTCCAGAGCATGAAGGGGACGCTTGTCATGGGGAGGTTGGCGAGCTGCGAGTGGCCCAGCACCTTGTTGTCGGTGGTGTCGTAGATGTCTTCCCCGTGGTCGCTGAAGTAAAGGAGGTAGGAGATGCCGCCGGCCTCGCGGAGGCGGCGGACGAACTGGGCGACGACCCAGTCGGTGTATCGGATGGAGTCGTCGTAGGCGTTCACCATCTGCGACTGGACGGCGCCCAGGCGCTCTTTGCCCGGCGCGGCGCCGTGGAAATGCACGAACTCCGAAGGGTAGCGGTTCACGTATGCGGAGTGGCTGCCTATCATGTGGAGGAACACGGCCTTCTTGCGCGCGCCGTCGCCGAGCGCCATGTCGAGCTCCGGCAGCAACGAACCATCGACGCTGCGCTCGAAGCGCTTGAGGTCGGAGTAGCAAATGCACTTGTGGACGTCCGCGTGCGCGGTGAGCGCGGTGAGCGGGGTGTTGTCGTCCAGCGCGTATTGGTTGGATATCCAGAACGTCTTGAAGCCGGCCTCCTTGAAGTAGTCGATGATCGAGCCTTGCGTCCTAAGGCGTTCGGGTTCCTTCCGAGTGGCGAAGGTGAGGACTTTCTCGAGGACGGGGAGGGTTTGGGCGAAAGGCGAGCGCACGCCCTTGACGCGCATGATCTCGCCGCCGAGCGCGTCGGTGAACTCGTTTGTGGCGCGCGCGTATCCGCAGTAGGAGTGGTGCATGGAGTTGGCGCTCTCGCCGATGCATATCACGTATGTCTCTGCGGCGTCGGCCGGCAGCGACGATGAGATCGCGGCGAAGGGCGGCGCGGAGTGCGCGGCGATCTCCCTGGCCAGTTCGGCGTAGGAGCGCTTGAACTGGAAGTAGTGGTAGGCGAAGCTGGAATACGGGTTCAGGATGTATCCGATCTTGAAGCGCGCCGCCTTCTTCGTGAGGTTGCGCAGGAAGGGGAGGAAAGCCGCGAACAGCGCGGCGCAGGCGACCGCGCGCGTCGCGGCCGGAATCGGCGCTGGGCGCGGCATGAGAGGTATGAGCGCGAACGGCGCGAGGAACATCGCGGCGACGGCGACCCAGTTCCAGAAGGTCACGGTCTGGCGGCAGTATTCCTTGAACTCCTGCGCGTTCGTGGCGAAGAGCGAATAGAACGTGTTTATGCTGACGCGCGCCCCGAACTGCCGTATGTGTGCTATTTCGAGGATGAAGAGGGGCGCGAAGACCGCGTGGACGCCGAGCGCGTACCACTTGGCGGCGGCCGGCGCGGCCACCGCCGGGATCCACATGAGCGCCGTCATGGGGAACGTGCGCAGCAGGTCCTTGCCCACCGAGCGCGCGAACGTCAAGTTGCGCCACCGCCCGCCGGCTGCGGCTTTCGCCGAAGAATAGACCACCGGCGCGTATGCGACGAACGCCAGATACCCGAGCGGCCATAGAAGTGCTTCCATTTCAACTTTCCTCTTTCTTGCCCGCGAGGGCGCATTATGACACGTTTCCGCCGCCTCGCTTCTCTACGCGCGGCCTCCCGCCCTCTCGGTTTTTGGGTGGTGGGGGGCTCCTGAAATCGCCCATTGTGGAGCCGAAGGTGCGTTTGAACAGCGACATGAGATAGATGGGGGAGTCGAAGCCGCACTCGTTGGCGATCGTGTAGATCGGCCGGTCGGTCTCGCGCAGGAGGCGGCGGACGTTGTCGAGCCGTATGCGCCGCAGCGCCATGCCCACGCCCTCGCCGCGCACTTCGCGGAAGCGCTTCTCTATGGTGCGGCGCGAGACGCCGAGCGCGGCGGCGACGCTGGCCACGTCGATGCGGCTGGCGAAGTTGATGCGCATGAACTCCATCGCCTGCGTGACGAGCCTCGCACCGCCCTTGGCGTCCTGCGTGGAGGCGCGTTCCACGACGGCCTTTATGCCGTAGGTCCTCTCGGCCGGCTGCGGCGCGGCGTCGGACGACAGCAGCCCGTCGAGCAGCTGCGCGGCCATATAGCCGCCGCGTTCGAAGTCCGGCTGGATGCTGGTGAGAGTGGGGAAGGTGCTCTCGCAGATCATTTCGTCGTTGTCCACTCCCACTATCTGTATCTGCTCCGGTATGTCGAGCCTTGCGAGGTGGCAGGCGTCGATGATCGTCTGCGCACGGCTGTCGTTGTAGGCCAGAATGCCGCAGGGCAGAGGGAGGCGCGAAAGCCAATCCGCCAACTCCTCCATGTCGTCCGCGACGAGTTCCCTTGATACGACGAACTCCGTGAACGACGCGCCGGTCTCCAGAGCCGCTTCGCGGAAGGCGTCGCGCCGTCCCGTCTGGTGGATGTCCTCGAAGATGTTGATGTTGTCGACGAACGCCAAATGGCGCAGTCCCTTGCGCAGCAGCAGCCTGGCCGCCTGGCGCCCGATCTCGGAGTTGTCGATCATGACGGTTGCCACCGAGGAGCGCGTCGCGCAGTCGCTGGGGATGTCGAGCCGCACCATGGGAATGCCTGGGTGGGAGTCGGCGAAGCGCATGAATTCGCATCCGAAAAGCGAGGAGAATATGACGCCGTCGATGTGTTCGCCGGAGGCCAGGTCGCTGGCGATGGCGTTCATCGAGAGCTGCTTGGGCGTCATGAAGCGCACCACCCAGTTCCTCCGCGAGGCGGCATAGCGCATCACGCCAGAAAAACGGTCGCGACCGGATTTCGTTCCCCGCGATGTCGCAAGGCAGATGTTGCAAGTGTTCTGCTTTTGTGCCCTCATGTCGCGAATATTCTACCATATCTTCTCTTGCGAAGTCAAGCGTCGCCGCCCTGGAGTTCCATTTTTTGCATGGTGATTTAGTTCATGGCGCGTTCGCCTTGTAGATATCGAATTTACCACC
>CAMOIK010000131.1 GCA_946615875.1 uncultured Verrucomicrobiota bacterium
CGCGCCGCGCGCAGCGAATATTCCGCGACGATCGCCTTGCCGCGCGTACCTAGCGACGTGACGGGCATCGCCCCGAACTTGAGGACATTTCCCTTCGGAAGAGAGTCCGTCGCGAAAAGCATCGTTGTGGCTCCATTATCCGGCTCATGGCCCATGCCGAGGTTGCAGCCGCCGGCATACACGCTGCGGAAGAGTTTAGGCTCGCCAGCGTCGCCGGCCACCACCACGTCGAAAGCGTAGGCGCGAGAGTCTGGATTGCCGTCGGCGCGAGGGATTGAAAGGCGCAGGGCCTCCTGCGGTTGGGCGGCGGCGGCCGCCGCCGTCGCCTTCGCCTCGTCCTCCGGCCGCGGAGAGGCGCCGTCGGCATCGTCGTCCCAGACCTTGGCGTCCTTCTTCTTAGGAACCGGCGGCACCACGGCGAAACACTTGGAGACCTCCAGCGCGGCGCCCTTCGGGAACTGCGGCTCGCCGATCAGCTTCTTGCGCTCCTCCATCGAAAGCGGATGGCGCCAGCCGGGGCTGCCGACGTCCTTGCCGGAGAAAATCAGCCAGTCGTTGCCGAGGCATCCGCCCATTCCGAACTCGCGCCGGGAAACAACGGCCATGTCATCATAGACGCTCACGACATATCCGTGGCGCCCGCCGCCCACGTCGCAGGTCTTCTCCAGCGGAGCGCGGGCGATCCACGCGTCTCGCACGAGGGCGGCGCAGCCGCGCGGCTCGCACGACGCGCATTCGATGCACGGGAACGTGCCGTAGTAAAGCGAGACTATGTTCCAGTTCGTCGCGCTCCAGTGATTGTGGCCGAAGAAGGCGACGAGATTGCCGTGCCGCCTCAGCGCCATGCGCAACGCCTTCTCCGGACGGCGGTGCTGGAAGAAAAAGCACGGCTTGGCCGCGCCGCCCGACGCGCCGCCGCCGGAAAGCGCGCCGTCCACCAGCGCGGCGGACTCGTCGGCGCCGGCGAACCAGTTTCTGCCGAAGAAGTGGAAGCCCTTGATCTCCTTGTGCCAGCACGGCTCGTACTTCTCGCCCCATATGCGCTCCCAGTTCGCCGCCATGTCGGTCGCAGCACATGCTTCGCCCTCTCGGCGGGGTCGGGGTATTTGCTCGCCACGAAATCGCCGCAGTGCGCCACGGCGTCCACCTTCTCGCGCTTGAAGCACTCCAGAGCCGCGCGCAGGTATTTGTCCGGCCAGTTTTTGCCGAGGCTGCGGCTGGCGCCGCGCCCCGTGCGAAGATGCGTATCGCTTATCACGCCGAAAACGAGGGCGGGCGGCTTGGACGGTTTCCAGAGCGGCGGCACCGCGAGCACGCGGCCCATTCCTCCGAAGGCGCCGCAGGCCAGCGCTGCCGCGCCGCCTTTCAAGAACTCCCTGCGGTTGATCTTCATCTCCCTTCCTCCGGTCACACGAGCTCGCCAAGCACTTCCTCGATGGCCAGACCGTCGCGCACCGGTATGCCCAGCTCTATGCTGCGCTTCACTGCCGACGCCACGAAGCCGCTCGCCTTCACCACCGATTTCGCGAACGGCACGCCGTGAATGGCGTCTGCCAGTATGACCGACGAGAAGACGTCGCCAGTGCCGCTGCGATCTTCGCCCAGCTTGCGCTCGCCGTGCACGAAGGGATGGCGCGAACGCTCCCAGACGAAGTTCAGCATCGCGCCGCCGCGCTGTATGCCTGTGATCACCACCTTGGCGCCGTTCGGCTCGGAAAGCTCGCGCGCCAGGGCCGTAAGGTTGGAGTCCGGCATCATCGGGTCGTATTCGCGGCCGGCCAGCACGCACGCCTCGGTTAGGTTGGGGGTGAGTATGTCGGCGACCGACAGGAGACGGCGCATCCCCTCCGCCAATTCCATGTTGTAGGTGGAATAGAGTCTGCCGTAGTCGCCCATCACGGGATCGACGGCTACGATCGTGCCTTCGTCGCGGAAGGCGTCAAGGAAGCGGAACACAAAGTCGATCTGGCGGCGCGAACCGAGGAAGCCCGTCTGTATCGCGTCAAAGCGCAGCCCCAGCCTCTTCCATTCCTTGATATAGTCGTCCATGTGGTCCGTGTAGTCGGTCCAGGAGAAGGACGGATAGCCGGTGTGGTTGGTGAAGATCGCCGTCGGCACCGCGCAGCACTGCACCTTCATGGCGGATAGTATCGGGATCGCCACGGCCAGCGAACACCGCCCGAAACTCGCAAAGTCGTTTATTACAGCCGCTTTCTTCTGCATCGTGGGAAAGAAGATGGTAGATGGTAGAGGATAGATGGTAGATGGTAGAGGGGAGTGGGTAGAGGGGGAGAGGGGGAGAAGGTGAAGGGATATGAGGGTGGATGGTTTCTAATTGCGCGACGCGGCGAAGCGCAAGGAGTCGCCGCGCTCGTTGTAAAGTATCTTCTCGCCTATGGCTTCCAGGCGCCTGTCCAGGCATTGACGGCACAGCTCCGCGTTCTCCCCCAGGCACGGCTTGCCGTCGTAGAGCTGGTAAGCGCGGCGGTAGCGCGTGTCCGTGATGTTCGGCATGATGACGTTCGCACCGGCCAACACGCCCTTTTCGCGTCCGTCCTGCGCCAACGCCTGGAGCGCTGTCGCGGCCGCGATGTTGGCGTCGTGCAGGAAGAGGCGCGTGGCCGCGATCATCCTGAGGCCGAGCGCAAGCGGGTCGCCAAGCCCCTTCCCGCCTTCCTCGCGCTTCAGCGGGGCGTCGTGGTGCGGCAGCCACGGGCCCATGCCGATCATGTGCGCACCGATGTCGCGGTAGAAAACGATGTCGCGCGCCAGGTCTTCCGCCGTCTGCCCCGGCAGACCGCACATCACCCCGGTACCCACCTGGTAGCCGCAGCGTCCCAGCGCGGCGATGCAGTCCCTGCGCCGCCGCCAGCTGTGGCCGGCCGGATGGATGCGCGCGTAGAGCGCCGGGCTGGAGGTCTCGATGCGGAGCAGGTAGCGAGAGGCGCCAGCCTCCTTCCAGCGGCGATACGTCTGCTCGCTCTGCTCGCCCAGCGAAAGCGTCACGCCCAGGTCGAGCGGCGAGATGCGGCGCAGCACGTCCTCGATGAACGCGGTGTGCGCCTCGCTCTCGATTTCGCCGGACTGGATCACCACCGACGCGTAGCCGAAGCCCTTCGCCCGGCGCGCGAGAGCCACTATCTCGTCAGCGCCGAGCGAATAGCGCTCAAGCCGCGTGTTGGAGCGGCGTATCCCGCAATAGAGACAGTCCTTCGCGCAGACGTTCCCCGCCTCGATCAGCCCGCGTATCGATACGCGCCGCCCCACCATCCGGCATTTCACGCGGTAGGCCGCCGCGAACAGCGCCGCTTCCTCGTCGCTGCCGGGCGCGAGCGCCACCAGCCGGGCCAGGTCGCGTTCGTCAAGCGCTTCGCTGCGCTCCTCGGCGCGGGCGAGAATATCCGCTATGCCCTTCTCCATTGCGTCTCCGAGACTCCGCGCTGGACATGGACGCCGCCGCCGCCAGCGCAAGCGGCGTCACTCCGTCGGCCCCAGCTCCACGGGGAACCAGGTGCGGTAGTGGTTGCGGACGCTCCATTCGTTTCCGGCGGAGGCGTAGTCGCAGAAAAAGAGCGTCGTCGGCAGCGCGCCTTCGGGATTCTCGTGGTGCGAACCGACGGGGAGAGTCGCGGAAAACGCCATCCACATGTCGTCGGTAGGCACGCGCACCGCCGAGAAGCAGTCCATCCGCTGGCCGTCCTTGAGGCCGGGGCGGAACGGCTCCGTCATGTCTCCGTCGGCGAAACGGCTGTCGCGGGCCAGCAGGACGGGGCCGCGCGTGAAGGCGATGTTGCGCCCGAGCGTGTGCGCCACCACGGGCATGTCGAACGCAATCTCGACGATGTCGCCCAGCTTCCACTCGTGCTCGATCGTGAAATACGAGCCGGGCTTCACGCCGCCGAGCTTCTTGCCGTTGAGCTTCACGACCGTGTCCGCGCTCCACTGCGGGATGCGGAGACGCAGCGGCACGACGCCCGCGCCCTCCGTGTGGCTGACGATGCGCGCGCGGTTGGAGCGCGGGTAGAGCGAATACATGTCGAACGCCACCTTGCGCGAGCCGGAAAGCTCGCCGCTCGCCAGCGCCGTCGCGTAGAAGTTGAAGATGGCCTCGTCGCCCTTTGCCTCGAAGAGCCCGCCCAAAAAGCACAGGAAGCCGCGCGGACCGTTGGCGGTGCAGCAGTCCGTGTGCATGTAGCAGTGGTGCTGCCCGTGGTAGCGATTGCCGGAAAGCGGCGTGTATCCCGCGAACTCGGAACCGTCCCTGCGCATCGCCGCGAGGTAGGCGTTGTAGAACGTGCGCTCGATCTGGTCCGCCCACTTCGGATCGCCGGTGACCTCCAGGAGCTTCTGGCAGAGGCGCATCCACGTGGTCGTCACGCACGTCTCCTGCAGCCGCCTGTATGGCAGGTGCTGTTTCTTCGCGCCATGGAACCATGCCTCGCTGGACGCGCAACCTCCCGCCAGGTTGATCTCCTCGCGGACGATGTCCTCCGCCGTGGCCACCGCCGCCCGCACCCACTTGTCTTCGCCGGTCGCCGCCGCGTATTCAAGCAGGCCCTGGTAGCAGCTCATCATTTCGTACGCCTTGGTGCGCCCGTTCTTGCAGACGTAGGCCCACTCGCGATTAGGGTCGAAGTCCGGGCCGTCGCGATCGGCCACGGATACGCCGTCAAGAGCGAGGTCGAGCAGGCGCGGAGCGGCGTCCAGGCGGCTCATGCCATCGACGATGTACGAGGCGAAGTCGAGATACCTGCGCTCGCCCGTCCTCCCGTAGAGCCACATTACGGGCTCGAGGATCGACGAACTGGCCATGCCGGACCAGTTCCCGGTCTGCCACAGTTCGCGCCCGCGCCGCCCGCCGGGGCCAATCTCCGCGATCACGTAGTCGCAAAGCCGCTTGGCGGCATCCAGCGTCTTGGCGCTCTTGGTGGCGTCGTAGTGGTGCAGGAGGCCCATCAAGGTGTACTTCATGCCCCACACGTCCCACCCTTCGCCGCAGCGCAGCGCGTCGGGAT
>CAMOIK010000132.1 GCA_946615875.1 uncultured Verrucomicrobiota bacterium
TAACTATGACCTCGCCATGTGATAACTATGACCTCGCCATGTGATAGCCATGACTTCGCCATGTGACAACTATCGACTCGTCGCGTGACGCACATCACTCGGCGACGCGCCAAAGTCCCATGCGTTTGCGCACGGGGAAGAGGGATTTTGCGCCAGAGGCGGACTACTTGATATGGCGGAAGAAGCGACGCATTTCGTTGGGCGTCTTGCACTGCATCAGCCGCGCCGCACCATTGTCGGCGCGAAGGGCTCGGGAAATGAAGCTCATGAGCTTGAGATACGGGGTCTGGTCCGAATCGTTGGCGATGGTCAGCACGATGATCTTCACCGGCGAGGAGTCGATCGTCTCGTAGTCCGGCAGCGCTCCTGCGGGATTTCCGCCGTCGTCCAGGATGGCGACGGCGCCCGCGATGCCCTTGACGCTCGGGGAGCGGCCGTGCGGCAAAGCCAACCCCTTGGCCAGACCCGTCGGCATGGACGCCTCGCGCTTGAGGACGGCCTCGACCGCCTGCGGGACGTCCTTCAGGTGGTTGGGGCACTGGCGGGCGATCTCCTCGACCAGCTTCTCTATGGCGTCCTGCTTGTTGGCGGCCTTGAAGCCGGGAATCATGACGAATCCCTGGATGTATTTCGCCACGCCCTCGTGGCCGCGCTTCACCGCCTCGGAGGCGGAAAGCATCCTGCCCACGTCCTCCTTGCGTATCGGCTTGGAGATGGAACGCGCGAGATCGTTGAGCTGCGACGCCACCTCCATCCAGGCGGTCATCACGATCGCCTCCTCCGCCGGCGTGCAGACGAAGCGTATCTTGGCGCCCTTGCGGCGGATGGAAAGCTCTATATCGTCCATCGCGACCTCCCAGATATGGTCGGCGGACGACAGGAGCGTGGTGAAGAAACCTTCCTTGCGGAACTCCTCTATGAGCTTGGCCAGGACGAGTTCGGCGACATCGCGGTTGGCCAGCTCGAAGACCACTTCGCGGCGGCCGTCCTTGGACGCCTTGGGGTGGCGCACCCCTTTGCGCGGCGAATGGAACAGCGCGACGAGCGCCGGCGGCGCCACCACGGTGGTGACGAGCGTCATCAGGATGCCAATGCCGAATATCTCCTGCGTGAGATAGCCGTAGGAAAGGCCGAGGCCGGCGATGATGAGCGCCACCTCGCCGCGCGGCACCATGCCCGCGCCGATCCTGAGCCCGCCGAGGAGGTTGAAGCCGCAGCACATCGCCGGCGCCATGCACCCCAGCACCTTCGCGGCGATGGCCAGCGCGGTGTAGACGCCGCCGAAGACCAGCACCTCGGTCGAACAGAGCGCGGAGACGTCCACCATCATGCCCATCACGCAGAAGAAGACCGGCACGAGGAAGGTATATACAGGCATGAGGGTTTCCTGTATGGGGTGCTTGAGGTCGGTGCGTGAAAGCGCCAGCCCCATCACGTAGGCGCCGATGATCATCGCCAGCCCCATGTACTCGAAGAAGCCCGCCATCACGAGGGAAAGTCCGAAGGCCATCGTCGCCAACACCACGGGCGAACGGAAGAGGAACTTCAGCACCTTGGAAAGACGGCGCGCGATGAGTATGCCCACGGCCGTGGCGCCCAGCCAGACGCCGAACGCCTTGACGGCGACGAAACCTATCGCTCCCCAGTCCATGCCGGCGGAAGCGCCGGTGGCCTCGGCCGCGTGGCTGGCGGCGATGATGCCGTTGCCGATCGCCAGCACGATGAGGCCCAGCACGTCGTCGATCACGGCGCCGGCCATGATCGTCGTGCCTTCCTCCGAGTCCATCTTCTTCTTCTCGGAAAGTATCCTCGCCGTGATGCCGACAGACGTGGCGGTGGACATTATGCCCATGTAGAGGGGCGCCTCCTGGGTCATCGCCTGCGCCAGGTGCATCGCGCCGAGCGGCTCGAAGTGCGCGAAGAACTTCGGCAGCAGGAACACCGCGCACAGATCGCCGAACAAAAACGAGACTATCACTCCGCCCACGCCGACCATGGTGCCGACGAACGAGTATTTGAGGAACATCCTCAGGTTGGTCTCAAGCCCCGAAAGGAAGAGGAGTATTACGGAAGCGAGCGTGGCGATGCCGTAGAGCGCCGGGCTGGTCGCGTCGAACATCACGTTGCCCCCCGCCGACGTGCCGAACATCTGGCAGACCGCCCCGCCCGCCGCCGCGTTGAGCTCCCGCAGGGCGGCGCCGTTGAACAGCCCGTAGCGGAACACGCTGTCCGCGCCGCCGAAGCCGATGCCGCCCAGCGCCCAGGGGCCGATGACTATGCCAGCCGCCAGTTCGCCGAGGATGGACGGCATTCGCAGCACCGTGGCCAGCGCACCGCCCAAGCGGGCCGCGAAGATGATGATGCCGATCTGCAGCACGAGAAACATCATCTCTTCGACGCGAGGCAGCCCGAAGTTGGGGTATGCCGGCGGAGCGGCGTGGCCGGCGAAAATCGTGCCGGCGAAAATGGCGACTAGGGCGAGGAGCAGCGTTTTCCGTTTCATGGTCGGGTGTATTATACCATATTTTCGCCGTGTCTGCGCGATGCGCCGTTTTCGGCGCGGCGGAAGCGCGCGCTCATTTCGCCTTCCCTTTCAAGAGCCTCCTCGCTTCGGCCAGGAGTTCGCGGTCGGTGGTGAGCAGGCGTATCCGCCGGGCCATTCCGCGCCAGTTCGCCATGCGGATGAAGTCGCATATGAAGCGGTCGGCGCGCTGTTTGCCGACGCCGCCCGTCCACGACATCCGCAGTCGGTCGCGCTGGGTGCCGCCGGCGTCCGGCCCGTCCCAGACGATCCAGACGAAGTCCCGCGAATGGATTGCGAGGTGGCGGCGGGCGATGGCCGCCAGTTCCTTGGGCGCGCGCCTCCTGCGCCCGTCGCCAAGCGCGATGTTCCAGCCATCGACGATGATGAAGCGCCCGTCCGCAGGCAGGAGCGCCAGGTCGAGAGCCGCCATGAGCGCGAGGGCGAAGTGGCCCTGCGTGGCCTCGGCTTCGCTGCGCAGCCGCAGGTTCTCCCGGTGGAGACGCTCGATCTCGTCGCGCATCTCGCGCAACCGGGCAAACCTCGAAGCGAGTATCGTCGCCTGGCCGTCCATGGTGATTGCGCGATCGCCGCCCGATGCGGCAGCCGCGATTCCGCGATCACCCGACGAGTTCGTCGGCGAGCGCGGAGAGCTTGGCCTCGCTCGCGGCGTCGAGCGCGCCCTTGATGGTCACGACGTTCTCGCAGAACGAAATGCCCTTCGACTTCTCGAACATCGAGCGCATGACGCGGGCGGCCGCCGGCGCCCATGTGCCGTTCTCGATGAGCGCGACCGTGCGGTTCTGGTAGTTGCGCTCGGTGAGGTGGTCGATGAAGTGGCGCATCCACGGGAAGATGTCCATGTTGTAGGTGGTCGTGGCCAGCACGAGCTTGCCATAACGGAAGGCGTCCTCGACGGCCTCGGGCTGGTCGTCGCGCGCGAGGTCGGCCATGGCGACTTTCGGGCAGCCGCGCTCGAGCAGCATCTCCTTGAGGCGGAGCGCAGCGGCCTTCGTGTGGCCATAGACGGAGGTGTAGGCGATGAGCAGGCCGGGCGACTCCACCGAATAGCTCGACCACGTGGAATACTGCTTGACGACGTGCGCGATCTCCTCCGGCGTGGAGAGCACGGGCCCGTGGAGCGGACAAATGGTTTTGATGTCGAGTCCGGCGGCCTTCTTGAGGAGCGCCTGCACCTGCGGGCCGTACTTGCCGACTATGCCGATGTAGTATCTGCGCGCCTCGCAATCCCAGCCTTCGGGGTCTTCGCGGTCGAGCGCGCCGAACTTGCCGAAGCCGTCGGCGGAAAACAGCACCTTGTCGGTGGTGTCGAATGTCACCATCACCTCCGGCCAGTGGACCATCGGCGCGGCGACGAACGCGAACGTGTGGCGCCCGGTCGAAAGCGTGTCGCCTTCCTTTACGACTATACGGCGCTCGGCGTAGTCCGTGCCGAAGTAGCACTTCATCATGACGAAGGCCTGGGCCGACGCCACTATGGTCGCGGCGGGATACGCCTCCGCGAACCGCGCGATGTTGGCAGAGTGGTCGGGCTCCATGTGCTGGACGACGAGATAGTCGATTGCGGCGTCGCCGACGGCCGCTTTTATGTTGCCGAGCCATTCTTCGCCGAAGCGCTGGTCGACCGTGTCGAAGACGAGTTTCTTCTCGTCATCGACGAGATAGGAGTTGTATGCCATGCCGAGCGGAACGACGTACTGCCCTTCGAAGAGGTCTATGTCGTGGTCGTTCACGCCGATGTACTTGATGTCGGAGGTGATGTTCATGGGAGAGGTGAGAGAAGTTTGTGAGGTTTGAAATGTTTGAAAGGTTTGAGTGGCGGGAGAGACGGGAGGAACGGGAGGGCGGGGAAGGCAGAAGGCCGAAGGTCATCTGTCGGCATGCGACTTTCGACCTTCGACCTTCCCGCCTTTCATGCCGCCGTCAGACTCCGCCGCGGCCGCGCAGCGAACCGTGCGAGAGAAAGCCCTCGTACTTGCGCACGAGCAGATGGCTTTCCATCACGCGCAGCGTGTCGAGCGCCACGCCCACGATGATCAACAGCGACGTGCCGCCGAAGAACGACGCCACCACCCACGGCACGTTCAGGCTGCCAGTGAGCATCATCGGCACGAGCGCGACGAGCAGCAGACCCGTGCCGCCGATGAGCGTGATCTTGGTCATGAGCGCGTCGAGATATTCTGCGGTGGCGCGTCCGGGCCGTATTCCAGGGATGTAGGACGAGCCCTTCTTGAGGTTCTCGGAAATCTCGATGGCGTTGAACTGCGTCGCCACCCAGAAGAACGTGAAGAACATGATGAGCACCGCATACACCGTCAGATGCAGCGGGCCGGGCTCGGAGAGCGCCTTCGCGAACTCGTGGATTGGCGCGCCGGGGCTCGAGACCTTCATGAGCAGCGCACTGGGAATCTGGATGAGCGGCTGCGCGAAGATGAT
>CAMOIK010000133.1 GCA_946615875.1 uncultured Verrucomicrobiota bacterium
GTTGATCTTCGCGGGCGTGGTCCAGGTGAACTTCGAAAGCGAGACGAGCGCGTCCGGGTCGTTCTCCGTGTCGGCCAGCACTGCGACGATCGGGCCGTCCTTGCCGATGCGCGCGCGGGTCTCCACGGCGATGGTGCCGGAGGAAATCGCGTCTGTCACGAGGCCGAGGCAGGGGATGAAGAAGTCGCCGACCATTCCCGCCGCGTAAACGCTCGACTTCGTGGGCGCGAACGCGACTATGGCAGACTCCACGACAAGCGTATTCGGTTCGTCCGGGCTGTCGACGACGGTCACGCCGATGGCCTTTTCCTGCGCCTTGAAAGCGTTGTAGTAAGCCTTGCGCGCGAATTCGGCGAGGTCCTGCAGATCCGATTCGGCGGTGGTGATGCTTTTCGCGAACTCGTCCCAGGCGCCGCCTTTCTGGAGATAGCCCGTCTCCACCGGCGCGATATAGACATGTTTGATGTCGGCCGCAATGAGCGCGTCGAGGTCGGCCCAGTAGTAGTGGAACGGGCAGGAGTCGTCCATGCGGCGGAGTTTTTCGTGATGCGGCAGGAAGTCTGTGAGCGGGACCGGGTCGGCGCGCAGCCACGAGGTGAGGGTGGATTTGCAGCCGGCGAGCGCGAGGATCGCCATGGGAACGAGAACGAGCTTTGCTTTGGACATGTTCGCCTTTCTTTCGTGTTGTTTTGACTGGTCGCGGGAATTATATCAAAAAAGCGGACGGATGCGCAAGGGGGCGGGGCGGTTTGCGCTTCATCGTTGTCTCGGGCGGTTGCGTTCTGGCGGTCGAGGTTTCGTCGCGCGAGATGGCGGGCGCCGGCGGTTCGCGGCTATCTGGCGGCGACGACGGCCGCCGACGCGACGGCGATGACAACGGCGAAATAGGCGAGAGCCTTTTTCATGACTTCGCTCTCCCTGCCCGCCAGCCCCGCAGCCGCGCAGCCAAGCACGATCGACTGCGGGCAAATCATCTTGCCAATCCCCGCGCCCATGACGTTCGCGGCGGCGAAGAGGAACTTCTCAGCTTCGTTCGTCGCCACGGACGCCTGCAGCGCGCCGAAGAGGACGTTCGAGCTGGTGCCGGAGCCGGTCACGAAGCCTGCAATCGCCCCCAAGGCGCTGGAGACCGCGGCGTACGCTCCGCCCGTGGCCGCGACGATGGCGTCGGCGATCGTCGTCGTCATGCCCGAGACAGCCATGGTCTTCGCGAGCGCGAGCACTGCGCAGATCGTCAAGATCGCCAAGGCGTATTTTCGCACGGTCGAGGCGAAGATGGCCGCGAGCCGCCCCGGCTTGACGCGCTGGCGCAATCCCCCTGCAAACGCCGCCGCGAGGATGAGCGCGCCCGGCGAGAGTTTGAGTCCGGCGGGCATGGCGGCGTTCGCCCCCAGCGCCGCGACGACGAAGGCGAAGGGCGTCCACGCCCAGGCCTGCCGCCGCAGGTCCAGGGCCTTGCCGTCGCCGGCCATTGCGAGGACGAGCATGACGCACAGCCCCCCTGCCACGTCCGGGAGTTCGCAGCCGGCGAACGCCGCCACCGCCAGCCACGGGACCAGAAACGTGACGTCCGCGACGGCGGCGAGAAGCCATTTCTCCTTCAGGCCCCTCCATCCGTCGGCGACGAAGAGGATCAGGAACGGCGAGAGGGACGTGGCGGCGATCTGCAGCAGCGCGATCGTCGTCGTCAGCCGACGCGCATCCAGCCCCGTCTCGCCGGCCAGCACCATGGTGGGCACGCCGACGGAGCCGAACGCCGTGGGCGTGGTGTTCGCCACGAGGCAGCATAGAACGGCTTTCAGCGGGTCGAAGCCCGCGCCGACCAGTATTGCGCACGGGATCGCCACCGCCGTGCCGAACCCCGCCATGCCCTCCATGAAGTTGCCGAACCCCCATGCCGCAAGCAGCGCGAGGTGGCGGGGGTCCGAGGAAAGCGAGCGAAGTCCGCTGCGTATCTCCGCGGAAGCGCCAGACTCTTCCGCGACCGCATATGTGAAGAGCGCGGCGACGATGACCAGGCCGATCGGGAAGAGGCCCGTCGCCACGCCGTTCCGGGCGGCCTGGGCGATCTGCCAGGCGCCCGACGATTTCCAGAAGAACGCGACCGTCGCCCCGGTGGCGAACGAGAGCAGCGCCGCGCGCCACGCCGCCAGCTTGAGCGCCGCGAGCGCGACCACCAGCACCAGTATCGGCAATATCGAAAGAATAACGTCCATCCTGTGTCGCCCTTGTCTGTGAAAGCGCGCACATTATACCATATTTAGATGGTAGTGGGTAGTTGGTAGATGGTAGCGGGGGGGAGAGGGTAGAGGGCCCTCTACCCGCTACCATCTACCCTCTACCCACAGCCCTCTAAATTTTGGTATAATCTGCGCGTTCGACAAGCAAGGGCAAGGTAAATGACAGCATACATAGCAGGGTGTCTGGCGTTGATCGTCAAGCCCGGTCCGGATTTGATGTGCACGATCGCGACGGCGATAGCGCATGGAAAAGCCGAAGCGGCGAAATTCATGTGCGGCCTCATGCTCGGCTGCTGGCTGTGGATACTGCTCCTCGCGGCCGGTGCGGCGGCATTCTTCGCCGGGCATCCGGCGGTGACGAAAGCGATTCAATTCGTCGGCCTGGCATACATCTCGTATCTGTCGGCGATGGCGTTCCGCGAGGCGGCGGCCGGCTTCCGCGGCGACGGGGCGGCGGGGCCGGCGGCGCCGGCGAAGTCCGGCGGCTCCTCGTGCGTATGGCGCGGCGTCGCCATGGCCATGTCGAACCCGCTGACGATACTGTTCTTCCTGGCGTTCCTCCCGAATTTCACCGCCGCCGGAGCGCCGCTGCCGCCGGCGCTCCAGACGCTCGCGCTCGGCACCGTCTTCTGTTTGCTCGTGCCGTTCGTCTATCTGCCGGCGATTTTCGCCGCCGACTTCCTGCGCGCACGGCTGTTCGGCTCGGCGCGGGCTTCCGCCGCGCTGAAAACATGCTCGGCGGCCATCCTCGCGCTCGTCGCGCTCGCCTTGCTGGCACGGCTTGCCGCGCCGTCCCAACTTTCTTGAATTTCCTGTTGCAAAGCGTAGCGGAATATAGTATCATTCCCGCTATCACACTCGCAGAGGCCCCCTCGCGCCCCTGCGGCACGGCAAGGAGATAACGTAAAGTTGAACAATGACTTCCTCGTCTTCGACCACGTGACGAAGAGATTCGGCGCGCTGACGGCGGTCGATGACATATCGCTTGCGATAAACAGGGGCGAGTTCTTCTCGCTGCTCGGCCCTTCCGGCTGCGGCAAGACCACGCTGCTGCGGATGCTCGGCGGCTTCGAGCGCCCCGACTCCGGGCGCATATACCTGGAGGGGCGCGACATAACCGACCTGCCGCCGAACCGGCGCCGCATCCACACGGTCTTCCAGAACTACGCGCTCTTCCCGACAATGACGGTGTGGGACAACATCGCGTTTTCGCTGAAGCTCGCGGAGAAGGGGAAGAAGGAAATCGAGGAAGCGGTGGGCGGCATCCTCGAAATGATACGGCTCAGCGACCAGGCGTGGAAGTATCCGGCGCAGCTGTCCGGCGGGCAGAAGCAGCGCGTGGCCATCGCGCGCGCCCTCGTGGATCGCCCGCAGGTGCTGTTGCTGGACGAGCCGCTGGCCGCTCTCGACCTGAAGCTGCGCCAGCATATGCTGATCGAGCTGGACGCGATACACGACCAGGTCGGGATCACGTTCCTCTACGTCACCCACGACCAGGGCGAGGCCATGAGCCTTTCGGACCGCATAGCAGTGATCAACTGCGGCCAGGTCGAGCAGCTTGACGTGCCTGCCAAGATATACGAGGCGCCGGCGACGCGCTTCGTCGCCTCCTTCATAGGCGACACCAACTTCTTCGAGGGCGAGATCTCGTCCATAGACGGCGACTACTGCCTGATCGCGGTGGAGGGCTTCCCGCCTATCAAGGCGTTCAACGACAAGAACCTGAAGGCCGGCCAGCGCGTCAGCCTCTCCGTCAGGCCGGAGAAGATCCGCGTCACCTCCAAGCCGCCGCAGCCGGAGAAGGGCGCGTCCATCAACGTGTTCCCGTCGAAGGTCAAGGACATCGTCTATCAGGGCGTCTATACCAAATACTGGGTGACCAGCGGAGCCGTGCAGATATCCGCGCTCAAGCCGCATTCCCGCTTCCTCCTCGACCAGGAGACGATCACGTGGAACGACGAGGTCTTCGTGTGGTGGCACCCGGACGACGGCTACATGGTGGAGAGCCAGGGGCCGCGCCTCGCGCCCGGCACAGAGGGAGAGCGGAATGAACACATCCATTGGACTTGACGAACGGGAAAGGGCGGCGGAGCGCTCCGCCGCCCGCCGCGACGGCGCCGGCGGCGGGGCCGCCGCGCCCTCGGCGCGCGGCGCGAAGGCGATGCGCGGCAGACGCGCGGAGCTGCTTGTGACCGCGCCCAGCTTCGCGTGGCTGGCGCTGTTCTTCGCGGTGCCCGCGTTGATCGTGCTCGCCTTCACGTTCCACGGGCATACGGCCAACGGCGGCGTCGGCGAATGGTCGCTCTCCACCTGGAAGGAGCTGGTGGACCCGGACTACCCGGCGATCGTCTGGAATACGCTGAGGATTTCGTTCGTGGTGACGGCGTGGTGCATACTGCTCGCGCTGCCGTGCGCCTACGCGATCGCCAGGATGAACAAGAAGTGGCGCGCCGTCGTCGCCGGTTCGATAATGCTGCCGTTCTGGACGAGCTTCGTGGTGCGCGTCTTCGCGTGGAAGACGATGCT
>CAMOIK010000134.1 GCA_946615875.1 uncultured Verrucomicrobiota bacterium
GCGCCAGGCGTGAGGACGCCGGACTCTCCTCGGCTACTCGAAGGTGAGGCTGCCGGGAATTGGCAGAATGCCGTGGCGGTATAGCCACACCGACTTCTCGTGCTTGCCCGCAATGAAGTCGGCGTAGGAGATCTCGGCCTTGCCGTCGCGCACGCGGATGCGCTTGCCGGCGAATTCCAGGAGCGCGACATCGACGTTCTTCCCTTCTCCGTCGGCGATGGTGATGGGGATGGTGGCGTCCTTCCCTGCGCCCTGCGGGAAGTGGAGCTGCATCTTCCAGCGCATGTACAGATGCCTGGTGGGATGCGAGTGGAAAGTCATCGTGATCTTCTTGTCCGGTGGAGTGTTCATGCCTGTCTCCCGGCGGGGTGGCGGCTCAGCCGAAGCGTTTCTTCTGGCGGAAGTCCGGCTGGCGGCGTCCGAGATTGGAAGGCCGGTGCTTCTTGGCGAACGGAGGCTTGCCGTGCTCCTGCGTTTTCGGCGCGTCCACCCATGGCGGGGTGTCGGCGTTCGGCTGGAAGGGATGGTCGCCATCGACGGGAATGGTTTTCTTTATGAAGCGCTCGACCGCCTTCAGCAGCGGGCGCTCCGCCGGTGACACGAAGCTCACGGCCATGCCGCTTTCTCCGGCGCGGGCGGTGCGGCCGATGCGGTGCACGTAGCTTTCCGTCTCGAGTGGCAGCTCCATGTTGACCACGCACGAAACGTCCGGGACGTCTATGCCGCGCGATGCGATGTCGGTGGCCACCAGTACGCGCACCTTGCCGGACCTGAAGCCGTCCAGCGCCCGCGTGCGCTGGTTCTGCGTTTTGTCGGAGTGGATGGCTGCGGCGGGGATTTTCGCCCTGTCCAGCTTCCTGGCCACGCGGTCGGCGCCGTGGCGCATCTTGGAGAAGACGATCACCTTGTCCCATTCCGGGTGCTGGTTGAGGATGTGGACGAGCAGCATGTCCTTCTGGTGCTTATCGACGAACATCACCCTCTGCTCGATCTTCTCTACGGTCGGCGCCTCCGGCGAGATCGACACCTTGGCGGCGTCGTGCACCAGTTCGTCCGCCAGGCGCAAGACCTCGCGCCCCATCGTGGCCGAGAAGAAGAGGCTCTGCCGCGCCTTGGGGAGCTTCGAGATTATGCGCTTGATGTCCGGCAGGAAGCCCATGTCCAGCATTCTGTCGGCCTCGTCGAGGACGAACATCTCCACCTGGTCCAGGAAGACGATTCCCTGCGACATCAGGTCGATGAGGCGCCCCGGGCATGCGATGATCGTCTCGGCGCCGCGCTTTATGTCCTTCACCTGCCCGAACTGGCTGACGCCGCCGAAGACGCAGGCGAACGGCAGCTGGCAATATTTGGAGTAAGTCCTGACGTTCTCCGCCGTCTGGGCGGCGAGCTCGCGCGTCGGCGAAAGCACGAGTGCGCGCGGGTGTCCGATCCTGCGCGGCTTGCGCTCCTTTGCGAGGCGGTCGAGTATGGGCAGCATGAACGCCGCCGTCTTGCCAGTGCCGGTCTGGGCGCAGCCGATCAGGTCCTTGCCGTCGAGGACGAGCGGCATCGCCTCTTTCTGTATGGGCGTGGGCGTTTCGTAGCCGGCGTCGGCTATCGCGTGCTGGAGTTTCTGGTCCAGTCTTCCGAATATCGTGTTCTCGAACATGGCGGTTGATGTCTTGCGTGTCGTGAATGTGCGTCCTGTGGCGCGCGGCTTGGCGGCTGCGCGGCGGCTACCTGGTCTCCTGCAGCGGCTCGGCGTCCCGCGGGCGGAAGAGCAGCGAAGGGTTCTCCTTGATTTCGTCGGCCATCAGGCGCAGGCTGTTCCCCGCCTGCTCCACCTGGTCGAGTATGTTCCCGACGACGTTCTTCTGCGCTTCCAGGAAGGCGTTCGCGTTTTCCGTGAGGCGGGCCGTGTTTTCCGAAAGCTCGGTGACGTTGGACCACGCGCCGCGCACGTCGATGTCGTTGAGCTGGTTGACGAGGCGCGTGGCGGCGTCGGAGAAGCTGTCGAGTATCGAGGGCGCGGGCGGTATGCATACGCCGTTCGGATGCCAGGATATCCTGCGCGGCGCCGCGGCGATCTTCGGGTAGTTCAGTTCTATGTGCGAGAGGCCCGTTATGCCGCTGGATACGACCGTGGCGCGCAGCCCGTGTTCGACATAGCGCCGCATGGCCTCCTCCGGGGAGGAGTCCCGCCGCGTGAACATCATCCGTGCGTCGAGCGAAAGGACTATGAGCACCTGGCGGGCGTCCTCGTCGTTCGCCTCCGGGTATTCCCGCCACACGAACGTGATATCCTTGACTTCGCCGATTTTGACGCCGCGGAAGTTCACGCTGCTGCCTTTGCTCAGCCCGGAGACAGCGGTGTCGCAGTATGTCTCGGCCACGAGTTCCTCCTTGCCGTTCCCGGCGCCGCCGAGATAGACGAGCGTGGCCGTGGCCGCCGCGAGCGCTGCGACGAGCACCAAGCCTATGCGCGAGTAGTTTGCACGATTTTCGTTCGACATTGGTTTTCCTGCCTTTCGTGGTTCAAGCGGTTTGCGTGGCGCCTTTCGCCTCTCCTCTGCCGAAGAAGCGCCGCACGAAAACGTCTTTTGACGATTCCGCCAGCTCGCGCGGCGTCCCAAGCGCGATCATCGCCTGCCGCGCCTTGTCGAACATGGCGCAGCGGTCTGCGATCTTGAATATGCTCGGCAGCTCGTGCGTGACGACCACGAAGGTCGTGCCGCGCGATGCGCGGAGCTCCAGTATGAGGTCGTCGAGGGCGCTGGACGTGATCGGGTCTAGGCCGGCGCTCGGTTCGTCCAGAAAGACGACTTCCGGGTCGAGCGCCATGGCGCGGGCGATCGCCACGCGCTTTTTCATGCCGCCGGAAATCTCGTTCGGCAGTTTTCCTGCGGCGTCGGCCAGCCCCACGTCGGCCAGCAGACCCATGGCCTTGTCGGCTCGCCCGTCCGCGTCAAGTCTCGAGAACTCCTCCAGCGGCAGCATGACGTTTTCCAGGCAGGTCATTGAGCCGAAGAGCGCGCCGGACTGGAACATGACGCCTATCTTGCGGCAGAGCGCCGCGCGCGTCTTCCTGCCCCACTGCATTCCGGCGACGCTGAGTTCCCCGCCGAGCACCGGGTTCAGCCCTATCATGTGCTTCATGACGGTCGATTTGCCGCAGCCCGATCTGCCGAGGAGGATGAAGATCTCTCCCTTGGAGACGCTGAACGTCACGTCTTTGAGGATTGTCGCGCCGGGGTAGCCGGCATCGACGTTCTTCAGCGATATTATCTCTTCTCCCATCGCCGCTTCCTCCAGACTACAGGTCCCACACGTAGCACAGCACGGCCAGCACGCCGTCCGCTATGGCGATTGCGACGATGCTGCCCACAACGGCGCGCGTCGCCGCCACGCCGACGCCGTCGGCGGTCGAGCGCGTGTTCATGCCCGAACCGCACCCGACGAGCGCGGCGATGAAGCCGAACAGCGCCCCTTTCCCCAGTCCGAAGAGGACCATGAAGGGAGTCGCCGCCGCCGTCACGTGCTTCCAGTACACCGGCGTCGGCACGTCCATCATGCGCAGCACGAGAGCGCCGCCGACAAGCCCTGCGAGTTCGCAGAAGATGGTCAGCACGGGCATCGCCAGCGTCGCCGCCACGATGCGCGGGACGACGAGGAAGCGCACCGGCTCCAGCCCCATGGTGCGCAGCGCGTCCAGTTCCTCATCGACCTTCATGGTGCCTATTTCCGCCGCGAAGGCGCTGCCCGAACGCCCCGCGAGGATGATGGCGGTTATCAGCGGGCCCAGCTCCCGGAACAGCCCTATTGCCAGCAAGTCCGCCACATATACCTCCGCGCCGAACATCTGCAGCGCCGCGGCGGACTGGAAGGCGAGAATCAAGCCCAGGAGGAGGCCGATGCCGAGGGAAATCGACAGTCCTCCGACGGCGGCGCGCTCGAAAGCCAGGGCGCAGTCGGCAAAGCGGAAACGGTGCGGCGTGGCCAGCGTGGCCGCAGACGCCGCAAAAGCCTCTCCCAGGAACGAGAGATTGGCGTCGATTTCTTCCCAGCGCCGCGCCGCGCGCTTTCCAACTGCCGCGAAAAGTCCCATTGTGCGTGTCGAGGTTTGAGATGTGTCGGCTACTCGGCGCGGGCGGCTGGCAGGGCCTTGGCCAGGTCCATGCCGTCCAGGGCGGACTGGACGGCCTTGGCCAGCGCCTTGGAGAACGCGGCGGAATAGTCGCCGTCGCCCGTCGCGGCCTTGCCTTCCGCCCGGGCGGAGGCCACCGGCTCCCTTCCTTTTAAAAGGAGCATCGAAAGCTCGATGGAAGCGTCGCGCCGTCCGTCCTTCCGACAGTCCAGGGCGATGCGCGCAACGGTCGTTTCCAGCGTCAGCGGACAAGCCGCGCTGGTGTTCGCGGCCAAGGCGCGCTCGAACGCGCCGCTTGCGTCCACGGCGTCCTGCACCGCGCCGCGCAGCATCTGGCTTGGCGCGGCGGCGAAGGCGTTGAACGGGTCGAAGGCGAGCGAACCATCCGGGCGCATCACGGCGAGGCGGACACCGTCGTATGGCTGGCGCACGGAGACCTGCGCTATGCGCACGGCGCCCGCCCTGGCCGCGGCCTTTTCGCCGCCTCCGCCGCCGGCCCTCCAGAACTCAACGGTCCAGTTTTCTGGCGTGCGAGGCGCCGGACCCATGCAGCCGCAGAGCGCGAGCGACGCGACCGCGATCAAGGTAAAATGACTGCTCATGCGCACATTATACCATAAATTTCTCG